>CALFYU010000531.1 GCA_937952455.1 uncultured Planctomycetaceae bacterium | reverse complement strand
GGCGGACCCCGTTTGCCCCCCGCCGGCCGGGACGCCCGTGCACTGCGGAGTGGGCGATTTTACCGCAACGCCCATGCCGACATCAAAGTCGACAATCAGACAACGTTGCCGCGGCTTCGCAATCAAAATCGGCTGATCGTAGCCGAAGGACAAACGCGCGGCGTCCGCTGCCACAGTCCGCAGCGCCCGCTGTATTTCACGGAGTTGGAATTGTTGGCGGCGCCCGGTGATACCTTGGCCGTGATGGCCCTCCTCCCCGGCCGCGACGTCGAAGTCGGCGACACGTGGAAGGTCGAAGATTGGGCCGCACAGTTCTTCACCGCGCTCGAAGCGGTCGAGAAGGGAACGATCGAATGCACGGCCAAAAACTTGGACAAAGATGAACTGCAGGTTCACTTCGCCGGTGAAGTCACCGGGGCGATTTACGGCGCTTATACTACCGTGACGGTCGATGGCGATTTCTGGTTTGACGTGCCAGGCGGGTACGTCAAAAAACTGCAGCTAAAGCAATCCGAAAAACGGACGATCGGCGTTGTTTCACAAGGCCTCGACGTGCAGGCCGAAGTCACGATGACCCGCGAACTCAAATCGGGCGAAATGGCGCTGTCGGACAAGGCGCTCGCCGGCATCCCGCTGGAGCCGAATCCGGCGAATTTGTTAATCGCCTTTGATTCAGGCGCCTGGAATGTCCGGTTTTATCACAACCGATTGTGGCATCTTTATAAACACGAGCGTGACGCCGCCGCCTTTCGATTGGTGGACCACGGCAGTTTCCTCGCCCAATGCAAGATCGCCCCGCTCAAACCGGCCAAACCGGGCGAGCATCTCTCCGAGGACCGATTCCTCAAGGACATCCAGACCACCCTGGGAGACCAATTTTTGGGCGTGACCTCCGTCGAGCAGATCAAGGGAGAGGCGACCGGCGGCGATGAGGGACGATACATCTATCGCGTCGAGACGTTCGGCAAAATCGGCGAACACGAGGTGATCTGGATCCATTATCTGATCGCCGCCCCGGACGGTCGCCAGGTGACGCTGATTTTCACCGTCGGCAAGGACGTCAAGGAAAAATTCGAAAATCGCGACCTGGACCTCGCCGCGAGCGTCGAATTCTTGCCAGTCTCGAAGGCATCGGAGCAAGCCGCCGAACCAACCGCCGAGGGCCGGACCAAATAGCTCCTTTCGCCACGCGCCGCCGTCACAATCGTTACCATCCGATGACCGCAGGTTGTAAAAACGCAACATCGGCCATCGCGCGACCGCTACGTGGGCTAGGTTTTCTCTGACGGGCCATCCTTGCTAAGGCAATCACTTAGCATCGTTTGTGGATGCGCTCTCACGATTGCGAAATCCATGACGGTCACACACGATGAATGCTTCAATCTCCAGCGAGTTGGGAAACATCAGCTCCACCTTTTGGGTCTTGGTCCTGGTCGCCGTCGCTGTTGCCGCAGCCACCGGATTCGCCGCGGGGCTGTTTTATGCCCGTTGGAACGAAAAGCGGACCTTTATGCGGGCTCGTGCAGGAGTTGCGCAACTCTTTCAAACGATCATCTCCACGATCGACACGGCGCAGGAGGTTTGCCGATTGCTGGAAAAATGCCCCGGCACTCCGTTGAAGCCCAGCCAAACCGAACAGCTCGTGCAGAAGCGAAACGGCCTGTTGGAGACCATCACGAATTTGGTGCGCCGCCACGATCCTAACTTCGAGTCCAAATCGAAAGAAGACGCTCCTCAGACGCCTCCCCCTCCGCCGTTTAAAATTGAATGGATCACCGAGCCGATGGACGACGCCACGGGGTTGCCGGGCCGCAAGGCGTTTGACGAAAACCTCGAGCGGTTGGTCACCGCCAACCGCGAAAGCGAACGCTCGAGCGGCTTGTTGCTGATTAAAGTCGACAAGTTCGAAAACCTCCGCAATCGCCTCGGCGTGGCCGACAGTGATAAGCTGGTCAAGAAACTGATGGCCGTGGTTTGCCGTTCCGTCCGCGATCAGGATCTGGTCTGCCGGTATTCCGCCGAGATGCTGGCTGTCCTGTTGCCCGAAACCGAGGCCGACGCCGGGCGGACGATCGCCGGTGCGGTCCGCGACTCCGTCCGCGCGTACCATTTTCGGGTGGAAGAACACGGCCCGGAGGTGTTCGTCACGGCCAGTTTCGGCTACACCACCTGCCGGCCGCAGGATAATCCCGACCTCGCCGTCAACCGCGGGGCGGACGCTTTGTCCAAGTCACAACAGCGCGGCCGAAACCAGTTGCACGCCCACGACGGCCAGACCGTCAAGCATTGCCTCGCCAGCTGACTCGAGGCGCCGCTGGACGCGCCCAAGTCAATTCTTCCCCAAACGGCGGTTCTCCCGCTGCCGCTGCGGCGCTCGTTTGTCGCGGTCTGAGTGTCGGGATTCAAGTCGAATTCGCGACATGTGGCCAAACGGTTCCGCAGCCGTGACCGTAAGGTATTTAGGCCTACGGAATTAGGCCTTCGGTTTCCAGCGAGGCCGGTCAACTGCGTCTTGCCTCACTTTCGGAAATCGCATACCATCGACAAGAACCCTCGGCGAAGTAAACCCGGCCGATCACTCAAGGAAAAGCCTCTTGAGGACCCAAAATGCGGGTCAAAAAAGGTGTTCTGAGTGAACCACGGGAAAACTTGCCGGGAATTGACCCATTCATCCATCGCCACGGACACATTGTGTGATGCCCATGAAATCCAAATCGCCATACCGCGTCGTCATCAAAATCTCGCTGGCGGTGGTCCTGCTGGTCGCCACAGCCTACGGGGCTTCCCACATGAAGGAGCCGCCCGAAGGGCAGGCGCGCGTGGCGATGTTGGTCGCTCAAATGGTGGAACGATTTCACATCAGCCACAAGGAGATTGACGACGAGGTCTCCAGCGATTTTCTGGAACGGTACCTCAAAGACCTCGATCCGCGAAAATTGTACTTCACCAAAGCCGACGTTGAACTCCTTCGGCAAAAATCGAAAACTCTCGACGACAGCATCAAGTCGGGAGACGTCAGCTTTGCGTTCACAACCTACAAGCTGTTTACGCATCGGCTGCTGGAGCGCATCGAGAAGGCACAGAAACTGATCGACGCCGAACATGATTTTTCCGTCGATGAGGAGATGGTGATCGACACCAAGGAGATGGACTGGGCCACCGAGGAAGAACTCGACGAACGCTGGCGCAAACAAATCAAGTACGACCTGCTCGTGCTCAAGTTGGGTGACTCCGAGGCCGAAGACGTCGTCGAGGACCCCGATGCCGCCAAACCGGTCGAGGAAGAATCCCCCGCTAAGACGTTGGCCGAAGCCAAGGAACGGCTGCACAAGCGGTATTCCAACATCGTCACCATGACCAAGCAGACCGAGCCGGAACAGATTCTGGAGATGTTTCTCACGGCGCTGACAACCAGCTTCGATCCGCACTCGAGCTATATGTCCACGTCGTCGCTCGAAGAGTTCCAGATCGCCATGCGTCTGCAGCTGCAGGGCATCGGTGCGGCGCTGCGAGTCGTCGACGGGTACACGACCGTTGCCGAAGTTGTCCCCGGCGGTGCCGCTGATGCGGACGGCCGTTTGAAAGAGGGCGACAAGATCATCGGCGTCGGACAGGGTCAAGACGGCGAAATCACCGACGTCGTGGAGATGAAACTCTCCAAGGTCGTCAAAATGATCCGCGGCCCCAAGGGCACCGTCGTTCGCCTGCAGGTCAAACCGGCCGACAACACCGAAACCAAAATCTACAACCTCACACGGCAAGTCATCGAGCTGAAATCGTCGCGCGTCAGCGGAGAAATCATCGAAACTGGTAATCGCATCGACGGGCGCCGGGAACGCATCGGCGTGATCAACATCCCCTCGTTCTACCGCGACTTCGACGCCGCCCAAAACGGCACGGAAAACTTCTCGAGTACCACGACAGACGTCAAGAAAGTGCTCCGTTCCTTTGCCTCACAAGGCGGGGTGGACGGGATCATCATCGACTTGCGGAATAACGGCGGTGGTGCGCTGATCGAAGCCATCGACGTCTCCGGTTTGTTCATCGACGAAGGACCGGTCGTGCAGGTGAAATCGTCAAATGGGCCGGTGGAAGCCCTGGAAGATGAAACCGCGGGCATCGCCTACACCGGACCATTGGTCGTCGTCACCAATCGACTTTCGGCGTCGGCCTCGGAGATTTTCGCCGGGGTCATCAAGGACTACCAGCGCGGCGTGCTGGTCGGCGACACGACCACACACGGCAAAGGAACCGTCCAAAGCGTTCGTCCGGTCAATACCGAGTTTCGTCTGAACCGATCGGAGCCGACAGGTGGCGCCTTGAAGATCACCATCCAGCAGTTCTATCGCGTCAATGGTGACAGCACCCAAAACCGGGGCGTTTTGACCGACGTGACGTTGCCGTCGCTGATCGACCATTTCGACATCGGCGAATCGTTCTTGGACAACGCACTGAAGTTCAACCAGGTCGACCCGGCCGACTACGTCAGCACGGCCGCCGTCACGCCGGAGATCATCTCGCAGTTGAAAGCCGACAGCCAGAAGCGGGTAACCGCTGATAAGGGTTTCCAGCGCGATCAACGGATGATCGATCGCTACCTGAAACGCAAGAATCGCAAGACCGTCAGCCTCAATGAGAACGAGATGCGGCGCGAACGCGAGGAGAGCAAATCCGACTCCGACGAAGCCAAGGCGGAAGCGGAAAAAGCCAAGAAATCCGGCGATGATGAGAAGGAGATCTTCCCGGATAACCACTACAACAAAGAGGTGCTCTCCATCACGCTGGACTACATTGATTTGCTCAACAAGAGCACGACGGCGAAATTGCCCTGATCGATCCGGCACGCGGTCGATGAGCTGACAATACAAGAGGACCGTTCCTCGTCGAGCGGTCCTCTTTTTTCGTCTCGTGACGCGGACCTGCCGAAGTTCGCGCAAATTGTCCCGCGCCACTCGACGCTGCGGAATCGACACTCTAAGATACCCGCATGATTGCCATCGAAGCTGACAACCTGACCAAAGTCTATCGCGTCTATCGCAAACGCGAGGGCTTGTTGGCCTCCGTCAAAGGGCTGTTTCACCGCGAATTCAAGGAGGTGCACGCCGTCGAGCGGGTCAGTTTCCGCATCGAACAGGGAGAAATGGTCGCCTTCTTAGGGCCCAACGGAGCCGGAAAGACGACGACGCTGAAACTCCTCTCCGGACTGATCTTCCCCACCGCCGGATCGGCCACCGTGCTCGGTTACGTGCCCTGGGAACGGGAAAACGCCTACCGGCGGCGATTCTCTTTGGTGATGGGCCAGAAAAACCAACTCTGGTGGGATTTGCCTGCGCAAGAATCCTTCCAACTGCACAAGGAAATCTATCGCATCGAGCCGGACGTGTTCCAGCGGCGGCTCGACGAATTGACCGACATGCTCCAGGTCCGCGATCTTGTGGGTCAACCGGTCCGTGAACTGTCCCTCGGCGAGCGGATGCGGATGGAACTGATCGCCGCGCTGTTGCATGGCCCCGACGTCTTGCTTTTAGACGAACCGACGATCGGCCTCGACGTGATTTCCCAGCGAAAGGTTCAAGAGTTCCTCAAGCACTACCAAGCGCACCGCAAACTGACCGTGATCCTCACCAGCCACTACATGAAGGACGTTGAAGCGCTCTGCAAACGGGCCGTGATCATCAACGAAGGGGTGATCAAGCACGACGGTCCGTTGGCGGAGATTGTCGACCGTTTCAGCACGCACAAGGTGATCGAACTGCAATTCTCCGGCGCCGCGGTCCCGTCTGATCTGAGCGAATTCGGCGAGGTCTTCGACGAAAAGCCGCCGCGGGTCAAGATCAAGGTGCTCCGCGCCAAGATCCCCGTCGTCCTCACCACACTGCTCTCCCGATACACGATCGAAGACGTCAGCGTCAGCGACCGCCCGCTGGAAGAAGTCATCGCCGAAATGTTCACCGCCACATCCGACACGCACGAAGAGGTCACGGTCACGACCGGCACCGCCTAACTCGCGTGCCACTGGCGGCATGTCCGCCGGTGCTTTTTCCACGCAACCTTCCCGACGTCACGTCATGTGTTGAACAACCGGTTCGGCTTCGCCCAACGAATCCGTGCAACGTATACGCTGCCGTCACTGCCGTATTTCTCCACCCCCTCCGGCTGCATCCATTCGCTGACGGTCACCCACGTCTCGTCGGGGCTGACGTCCGTGACGCCGAAATTCCCCAGCCGCGCGCCCCGCTGGGGAACCAGAATCCGCTCCGTCTCGCGAATCACCCGCAGCCGCTCCGGGTCGACCTGGGCCATAAACAACGGCGCACGGTGCCGAAACACGTGGTCGTTGTCCGCCCCGCGGCGGGTATAGACCAGAAACAGCCCGTCGCTGTGCGTGACCCAATGCTGCTGTGTGTTGTAATTCCCCAGCGGCTCAGCGTCATCAAACCGCCATTCCTGAATCGGCTCAAATTCCAGCCCGTCATCGCTCCGCGTGATGAATCCCCGCTTATCGTTGCGAATCGTCAGATAGTATCTACCGTCAAACAGCGCCAATGACGGTTCGTGCAGCCCCCGCGTCTTATCGTCCACGTGTAGTTCCGTGCCGTTCTCGCGATAAGACAGCGTCGTCCCGTCGAAATTGCACTGCGCTACCGTCACGTGCGAATTCTTTCCCTCGGGCACGAAATACAGCGGCAACAAGATCGTGCCATCCGGCAGGTCCACCCGCTGCGCGCAGCCGGCGCCGGCGTCGTTGAACTTTTCATCGTGCGACAGGTCCATCTTTCGCCACGCCAACCAATTCCGATGCGCCGGGTCGTACACGGCATACGATGTGTGCCGCGGACGCGGCCGGCGGACCTTCCAATCGGTTGTATAGACCACCGTGTGCCCGGTTCCCAGCAGTTTTTTCGACGCCGCATGCCACTTCGGCCAAAAGTCGCTGATCGCCACGGGGCGCTCTACTCCGCCGATCGTTTCCATCCGCGGCGCCAACGTGTCGACCTCTGCCGGTTCCGTCCACGAGCCGCCCAAGTCGTCCGTCTCCAGGGCGTACATCCCTTTGAACACGTCGCTGCCCGAGAGGTGTAACGTGTTCATCGTCATTACCACCCGCGGCTCGCCCCCCTGCCCCGCGCCGGGCACGATCCCCGCGCGGGGATGGCACCAACACCGCTCTCCGTCGAACAACTTCGTCGGCACGTCGCGCGTCAAAGCATAGTCCGGCGCACCGTCCCTCGCGGCGACATTGGCCGAAAACACATCCCCCCGCCACAAACAAGAAACCCCCCGGCACAACGCCGTGTGCAAAAACCGGCGCCCCCCCCACACATGACCACCCCACGCGAATATTTCCTTGCAATTCCCGTTTAACACGGTAGCACTCCCAACCTCGAATCACAATTCACCCGTCATCACGATGGTCCCACGCTACTCACACGAGAGAAAGAACCGCGCGCAGAGACGCAAAGACGCAGAGAAAATTCAGTTATCGTCAATTAATTACTCCCCGTGTTTGCGATCATCAATCGTTCTCTTGATTTGTTCAACGTCTGCATCGAAATGACACGTACAACAGCGCACAAAGCTCCCATCATGACCTCTCTGCGTCATTGCGTCTCTGCGTGCGGCCTTATCGGTTAATGGTATCCACTCACATTCACCAGGAAACGCTCCAGGGTATTGACACCCCGCGCGCCCGCCGGTATTCAACATTGAGGGCGCCCTACTCTCTCGATACCGCAACTGGAGTTCTCCCCATGCAACGTTGGCCACATGTGATGATCGCCGTCGCCATTCTTTCCACAACGCCTGCCGCCGCAGCTCAGCCCGTCGTGAAGATCGACACGCCGCTGCCGCCTCCCAACTGGGCGGTACTGGAACGCGAACTTCTGAAAGCGCAAGCCTCCGCCTGTGCCGAGTTTTTCGCGAAGTACTTCGACGAGCGTGGGTTCTTGCTCTGCGTGGAACGCTGGGGCGGGGACGACGGGCCGGACGACGCCATCGAAAACTGCAACGACTGGCCGATCCTGCACGCGCTGGGCGCCGACGATGAAGTCCTGCGGCTGACGCGACGCGCCTGGGAAGGGCATCTCAAGCAGTACACGGCG
>CALFYU010000530.1 GCA_937952455.1 uncultured Planctomycetaceae bacterium | reverse complement strand
TGGGCGGATTGGTGCTGCGCGAGTCGTCAATCGGATGAATAATCCCGCGGCCCATAAAATGCCCCCACAGGCGGTTGGCCATCGTACGGGCAAAAAAGGGATTCTCCGCCGACGTCAACCATGCGGCAAAACCGCGGCGCGGATCGTCGTAACGGCCGTTGGGCAACAACGGACCGCCCAAGGCGCGCGGCTGCATGGTTTCCTGTGTCCGCGGATGCCGCATCGTACCGGTAGTTCTGACGAATATTAATTCGTTCGTGGGAACCTCCGCGTCGGCAAAGCCCCCCTTCCGACCGATGCGGGCAAACACTGCAGCCAGCCCGTAGTAGTCCTCCTGACTCCAGCGCTCCGCCGGGTGGTGATGGCATTGCGCGCATTGAATACGGACGCCTAAGAATGCCTGCGCGATCGACTCCACATATTCCTGGGGGGTGCGGGTCGCGCGATACCAAATCGTGGGCGGGTTGGACTGCTGACTGCCGGTCGCCGTCAGAATCTCCGCCACAAAACGATCGTACGGCTTGTTGGAGGCAATCGAGTCGCGGATCCAGGCGGAGAACAACGCCGTGCCGGCCCGTTGTTTGCTCGTCGAATAGCCCCCGCCACGATTTTTCAAAATCGCCGCCCATTTTTGGGCGAAGTAGCTGGCGTATTCCGGGCGTTTTAACAATCGATCGACCAACAGCATCTGCTTATCCGGCCGGTCGTCCGAGAGATAGTCGCTGACCTCCGCCGGTGTGGGCAACGTGCCGCAAATGTCGATGGTCGCACGGCGAATGAAATCGGCGTCTCCCGCCAACGGCGAGGGCACAATTCCCAGTCGATCCCATTGCCGCCACAGCGCACGGTCAATGTCCGACAGTTCGTCATCCGCCGGACGCGACGCCGCCGCGACAGCCGGTGTGGAATGAAACGGAATTGTCCCTTCAAACGCGGCGATCTTGTCGCCGAAGCGGACCATCACGGCGAATAGTCCGCCGCTGGACTTGGTCGTAATCAACCCTGCCTCATCAACCTCGGCGATCTCGGCATCGTTGGACTCAAATATGGCACGGCCCGTGACGTCGCGGGACTCGCCGTCGGAAAAGTGCGCCGTGACCGACAACTGCCGCAGTGAACCGGGCGTGAGCACCTCGCGATCGGGCGAAACCGTCAGCCGCTCCAATGTCGGACCGTCGTCCCGAGGTCCGCCGGCACCGGTTTCAATCCAACGATAAAGGAGTTGATATCCTTCGGAGTCCGCCGCGAGCCTCCTCCCGCCGCCGTGTGGAATCCTTCCGGTCGCCTTTCGCAATAGCAAACTGCGATCCGGCGCTGCTGGCAAGACGCGACGACTCCGCCCCTCGCGCACCAGCGCCGCGTGATCCCGGTCGGGGTAAAACCCGAACAGTGAAAGCTTCAGCCCCCCCTGCCCCATCGACTTCCCGTGGCAACCGCCGCTGTTGCAACTCAATTTCGTCAGCAGCGGAATCACATCATTGCGAAAATCCGGAGCTGTCGCTTCACCGGCATACAAAGCCGGCGTGAGCCATGCCACCACCAACAGCGGCAACGACCAAAGTGAACAGGTTGTGACAGGATTCCTCATCGTATTGCTTTAATCGTCACGCAACAGTGTCGGGTATTCTCCTATTCCACAATCTTCAAATCCAGAAAACAACTCCCCTGATAAATTGGTTCATCCTCAACGGTCCCGACCGCCCACAACCGCAAGAACGGCTGCTGGCCAAACTGGGCGTCGTCATTAGCGACGATTTGTATGGTCCCCGCATCGGTCTGCCCCACAAACGTGACCCCGCGTCCGCGGATACCCGCCACTTCAACCGGTGCCGCCAGCTCTGTGTGAATCTTACCGATAAATCCATTCACCCGCCGAGCGGTGTAGTTCACTTGAATGACTTCGCCGCGGTGGATCGTTTTGGGCGCATACGGATCGACTTCCACAACGAATGCGGGGCTGTGCACTTCGAACGAAACAACATTGCTGAACACGGCAATTGTTTTGGGACTGTTCTCATTTCCCGGATCGGGCACCGTCGTTTCCGCACGCACAGCGAGCGAATATTGCCCCGGCGCCAAACCCTGCGGCAAATAGAAGCTAATGTATCCCTTGCTTTGTCCGGCGGGAATGCTCGCCGTTTGGTTGTGTATCCCCGGCGGCACTCCGGTGCCGATGAGCTTCACCTCGGCCTGATGCTCGGGATCGGTCCGCTCAATATGCACGGCGACATCCAGAATTCCTCCGGGCGCGTGCCGCACCGGCAAGTCGCCGTACAGATGATGCGGGCGCGGTTCGTTACCATCTGCCGTGATTCGCAGCGGTGCCGACGATCCCACGACCGCCAGCGGGCCATCCGCCGTCAATCTCCCCCAACCGCCCGGCGTCCCCGCACGCACGGACGTCCCAAACCGCACCCCGCGCTCGCCGACGTTCGGTGCATCGGCTACCAAATCCAGCGACGTAATATTCTTCGATTGCCCGGGTCCCGCTGAGATCACCAGCGGCGCCGTCTCAACACCCGATCCCAACCAAACCGCTGGACAGTCGATTCCCGCTGGGAGATTACGTGCCCGCACACGAATCGACCCTGTCATACCGCGGTGGCGAACCGCTAACAGATCCACTAGCAGCCGTCCGTCCTGTTGAACATTCAATGAAGCCGGCCCGTCGCCGCGCGAGACAACGACAACATCGAAGTCCGGTTCCTGGCGGCGGATCGTCAAGGCATACACGCGCCGCGAGTCGGCATCCAATCCGCCGATCAGGTTTCGCACCATGAGGAAATAACGCCCATCGGCCGGCACCACCCACGGGCCGGACGGATCAAGGTGCGCCGTTGGAAACCGCGCGCCACCAATGTTCCTCACCTGGTCGCTGAAACGGGCCAATTCGGTCTCAGCATCGACGCCGAGAATGCTCACGTCCAAATCGACCGGCGAATTGATCCGCTCACCGAAACCGTCAATCCACAGAACCTCACCCCGCTTCGCTTCAAACGCGTAAACGTCCCGCTCGTCTCCCGCAAGCAGTTGCCCGCTGATGGCGCAGGGAACCGGGACCTGCTGGGGTAAATCACCGCTAGCGGCAATCGAAACCTCATCGACGACCGGGAGGTCGGTTGCCGCCAACATGACCGGCACGTGGCTGCCGGGCAGTTGATACGGATACGTATCAAGTGTCGCCTGTGCCGGTTCGAGACGCACGTTGCGAATATCCGCCTCCTCATCGTCCGGGATTTGCACTTCGACGTCGAGCCGCTCAAACCCACTCGGTGCAGCATCATCCGTCGCCGCGTGCCCGGAGTCCTGAGAGTTCAAATTCCAGCCGTACAGCGCCACCGGCGTCGGACGGTTCCGTTCAACAATCGCCGGCACCGCAAACGCGCCCCGCGGCCCGTTGCCGAAATCCAAGCGATAGACATGGTCCTCGCTCCCCGAGTAGACAAGGTCAAACAGACGCACCACGTAGTCCCCGTCCGCGGGCACAACGAATTCGATCAGCGGATCGAGGCCGAAATAACCACGATTCACCCGCAATCGCCGACCATTGTCGTCATAGAGCTCCAGCACCGCCCGCAACGGTGAATCGATCCGCTCCGCCCAGCATTCAATCAAAATCCGCTCGCCCCGCCGGGCGGAGAAGCGAAAATGATCCAGATCCCCGCCGCTCCCAATTCGACCGTTGATCGTGCGATTGGTCGATAGCGCCTTGAGCTTTGCCGCATCGTCATTCGGTTCTGATTCGCTCTGCTCCGCATAAGTTCCGCAACAGAACGTCCGCGGCGAACTGAGACCGTTTTGTCCGATGGTGCGGAGATCATATTGCCCCGGAGGCAAATCGTCGGGAATCGTAACGAGAAAGCGGCTCGCTTCGATGAGCTTAAAGCCGATTCCGGGGTGGCTGCACTGAAGTGTCGTTAGTCCCTCCAGTCCCGATCCAGCGACACTGATTTCGAACTCCGTCCCCACCTGTCCACCGGCCGGAAAGACGTGGTTCAAAACTGCGGCCGGAACATCGCCCCGGCACGTCGATGCCTGCGATAACCAGAAAGTCAGCCCCGCCGCACAGGCCAGCAAGATTTCGAGAGTGCGAATTCGGAAGGCTGACAAAATACAATTTCCGATCACATTGGCGGGAGATACCGTCGTAGCGAGTGGACCTCCGTCAAACGTGTGTCAGGAAATTGACATTCCCAGCAGCCCAACACATCAACGGCGGTCGATGTATTAGGTTAACTTCTGCCCGCTGCCTTGTCACCACGAAATCGGCAAATCGCCGTGAAATGACGGTTGCTGCGGCGCCGGATACTTCGTGCGCCCGTTCTACGTTCACCTACTGCAACCGCGGCAAGCGTTCGGTGATGAAGTCCAACATCTGTTGATCGACGGCCGACAATGCCCCGCCGGCAGACTGCTTTTTCGTCCACAACAGGTCCTTGGCTTCGCCGTACTTCGCCTTGGCCGATTTATAGTCCCCCCGCAGTTCGGCGATTCGGGCACGTTGGACACCGTCCAGAATCCGCCGCGCTGTCGGGTCGTTAGTCGAATGTGCCCACGTGTATTCCTTCATGACCTCTTCAAACTGCGCCGTGGTGCTTTTGCCGGTACCGTTGGACGATCCCAACGTCATAAACGAGATAACGACCACCGCCCCTACCACGAGGAAAGTAACCATCCGCGATTTCTTCTCTTCCGGCTCTCGGCTCTGTTCCGCCGAAAACTCATCGTCGTCATCGTATCGCACGCTCGGGGGAGCATTGCGCAGCGCCTCTTCAGCCGACTGCAACATCAGAGCCGCTTCGCTGCCGATTTCCAATTCCTGCCCCGGCTCCCAAGGATGCGAGGCCCCCGGCAGCACCAACTGTCCGGCGATGCGAATCGCTTCTTGGGAACGGTTGAATACAAAGTACCCGCGGCCGCGATGTTGAACCGTCAGAGCGTGCGGCGCGACTCCCGCCAACGGCAAGTCGCAATCCGGAGCACTCCCCACGCGAATGACGTCGTCATTGATCCAGAACTCAGTCAGGGCCGCGTCGGACGTTTTGGCAAGAATTTTGGCTGACATCGAAAAGTCTCCGGTGGGTTTGATCCACTGGCTAAGCGTGTTGGTGTTATTGTATCAAATTCAGATTTTTAGAAAGGTGAGTTTTCCATGGCATCGATCACAAACGGTGCCACCACGATCAACAGGCAGGCCAGCATGATCACCAGCCCGGGAAAGGTGATCATCGTTTGGGCTTTGCCGGCCGCTTCTTCGGCCCATTGACTCCGCTTGAGCCGAATTTGGTCGGCCATTGATAAGAAAATCTTACTCAGCGGCGTACCCAGCTCCTCCGCCTTGACGACTGCGAACACCAATTCGTTCACGTCGTTGTCTCCCAACCGCTCTTGGAAATCCTCCAGGGCCGCCCGCATCGACTGCCCGCGGGCCAGACCGCGGAGCACCCCGGCAAATTCCTCGCCCACCGGATGATCGCGGCTTTCGTTGACCACCGTCCGCAAGCTGTCGCGAAACCCGCCGCCGGCTTCCATCATCAGGGCCAGCAGATCGACCGCGAAAGGCAGCCGACGCTTGAAGCGTCCGATACGCGTGGCGGCTGTTCCGGAAAGCTTCTGAACTCCCATGCGGAGAAAGCAGAAGGCCGCAAACATCGACGCGAAGACCGAGATCATCATTCCGGCGATTGAACTCATGACCATGAACACAGCCAGACCGACGCCCACACTGAGCAGCAACCGCACCGCCAGGAATTCAGTTGGCTGCCACGGAACAGTCGTCCCCCGCAGACGCAGCGCCTCGGCCACACTGGCCTCGCCTCCCAAACGGCCCAACAATCCGATCGACTTCAATTCATCAACCAGCGGTTCCAGCCAACGGTAGGTCCGGCTGGCCGTGCGGAGTTGAATGCGGCGGTTTTCCTCGAATTCCCACGACTCGGCCTTCATGCGATAGGGACGGGTCACGATCGAGAATATCAGATAGGCAAACCAGGCCACCGCGATTCCGCACAGGATTCCCGCCGCGATGAGCGTCATCGGCGGTGAGACCTCGGCAGCCGATTCGACGGTACTAAATAGGGGCGTGAGCATCGTATTCCACTCCAACATTCTATTTGTCACATTTCATAATGCGGTTTGCCCAGGAGACGCCCAAGTACACCAACACGATCACTGCACACACAACCAACTGACCGATCGTCGTTTGGAACAACAACCCGCACGAGTAGGGATCCATGAAGTAGAACACCACGATGGAAAAAATCGGAAACATGGTGAGGATTTGGACGACTTTACGTCCGCCGGCTGTGTCTGCTTCTAACTTGCGCTCGATCCGCTGATTCTCTTGCAGGCTAACGCTGATCCGCTGCAATGCTTCCCCCACGTTTCCGCCTCGTTCCAGCGAGACTTCAATCGCCAAGGCGAACAGTGTGAAGGCGTCGATATCCAGGCGGCGGCGAACTTCCTCAATCGCTTCGCGAAGCGGGCGGCCCCGTTGATATTCGAAAACGATCCGCCGCAATTCCGAAACCAACGGTTCCGGGACTTCTTCGCAGATCGAAGCCAACCCCTGCGCCAGCGACAGTCCCGCTTTCACGGTATTTGCCAGACCCATCGTCGCCCCGACCATCTGATCGCGAAGCAGCGTCTTACGACGCTCTACGAAGTAGGCCAAGATATAGCGCGGGGCCGCATAGACCATGGCCGTTAGCAACACCGCCACGGGAAACATATCCAGCACGAGCCACAGCACGAAGAACGTCCCGAAGACCGCTCCGCCCCAGGCCCGCAGCGCCATCTGCAGGTGATTCGTTCCCAAGCCGAGCCGCTTGAACAACTCGGTTTGTCGCGACCACTGTGCACCGGCAATTTTGTCCCACACGCCTCCAACTTGGGACATTCCCCAAGCGACGGCGGCGAACAGTGATGCCGAAGACAGCAGCAGCGTGATGTCAGGTGTGGTAATCGTGGCAAACATCGCGGTTTATATTTTCTTGTAACGGGCGTCTAACGGTAGAAACGGTCCAGTTCGATCAGTTTTCCGTCAATCAATTGTCCCATGAAGCTCGGCAACCGCCCGGTCGGCATCAGTTCCATGCTGTTCCCGACTTTTTCCAGAGCAAAGATGTCCTTGGTCCGCACGCCGCCGTGGACCTCGTCGATGCCGTCAATTTCGGTGACCTGTGAAATCCGCCGCCGGCCGTCTTTCGCACGATTCAACTGCACGACCAAGTCGATTGCCGAGGCAATTTGGCGATGGACCGAGTCGACCGGCAAGGCGACCGCCGACTGCACCATGATCTCCAACCGCAACACCACGTCGGCGGAGCTGTTGGCGTGAATCGTCGTCAGCGATCCGTCGTGACCGGTGTTCATGGCCTGCAGCATGTCCAAGGCTTCCCCGCCCCGACATTCGCCGACCACGATCCGCTCCGGCCGCATCCGCAAGGCATTTTTGACCAGGTCGTGAATCGTATAGGCTCCGGTCCCTTCGGCGTTGGCTTTCTTCGTTTCCAGCCGCACCACGTGTTCTTTGTTCAACTGCAATTCGGCCGTGTCTTCGATTGTCACGATCCGTTCCTTGTCCGGGATGAAGTCACTCAGGCAGTTGAGCAACGTCGTTTTCCCGGTGCCCGTTCCGCCGGCGATCAAGATGTTCTTGCGGGCGATCACGGCCGCCTTCAAGAAGGCCGCCACCGTTTCACTCATGGCTCCCATGGCGATCAGGTCGTCGATCATCAATCGCGAGGTGGGGAACTTACGAATCGTCAGGCAAGGTCCGCTCACCGCCAGCGGAGGAATCACCGCGTTCACCCGGCTGCCGTCCAGCAATCGCGCGTCGACCAACGGCTGCGACTTGTCGATCCGCCGCCCGACCTTGCCCACGATCCGTTCGATGATCGTCAGTGTGACTTCGTCGGAGATGAAACGCCGGCCCGAGTTTTCGACCACGCCGTTCTTTTCCACGTAGATTTGGTCGCGGCTGACGACCATGATTTCGCTCACCGTCGGCGTCCGCAACAAGTCTTCCAGCGGACCGTAGCCGAACACGATATCCTTGATTTGCTTCTTCAGATGCCTCAGGGCGGTATACAGGCGAAACTCTTCGAACAGATCGCCGCTCATGCCGTCCCAAGTGTCCCAAAACTTCGCCTCGACCACCGCCATTTGCTCGCTGATGTCGCTGATGCTGTCCAATTCCAATTTGCGGGAAATGCGGTCGATCGTGACGTCCAAATCCCGTTCACGGTCCGGCACGGCCGAGACCAATCTCGC
The DNA here is from genome assembly GCA_937952455.1 of uncultured Planctomycetaceae bacterium. Classification (GTDB taxonomy): domain Bacteria; phylum Planctomycetota; class Planctomycetia; order Planctomycetales; family Planctomycetaceae; genus Symmachiella. The sequence continues at coordinate 1,737 of CALFYU010000530.1, read as the reverse complement.
CCAATCATGGGATTCGATCAGCGGGCTGCCGCTGTCGTCCTTTTTGCACTGGTCAATCAAACGCTCAATCAACAGGTTGCGGACTGCTTGTCCGGCAACGTGCGTGACCAACTCCGCCTTATTGGGCGCCGTGAATCCATTGAGCCGCGCGAGTTCATCAATGTTCCGCTCCAGGGACATCAAGTATTCGTCGCTGTTGTTCCGGGGATCGTCGGCGTCACCCAAATCCATGTGCGAGAGCAACTGCACGTGCATCTCACGGATCAATTCCGACGCATCCACTTCTGCTGCGCGGTGACGTTCAGCCGGCGTCCGCTCCGTCGCCTTCTCTTGTTCCAAAGTGAGCGTGAACGGAAACAGCTTGATTTTTTCCGACCCGTCCAGCGCCAACCGGTCTCCTTGCCAGAGACGCGATTCATTGACTTCGCAGCCGTTCAGCCCCAGCGCCAGCAGTTCCCACCGATCCCCGCGCCGCGTCAGCACGGCGGCTTCTTCGGCGACGTACGGGCTTTTCAGCACAATGTCGTTGCCGACGCCCCGTCCGATGCGAATGCGGTTACCCGCCACGTCGGCGATGAATCGTTCCGCTTCCAATGCGTTGTTGTACCAGATTTTCATGTTAACCGTGTGCTTCTATTGAGTGGGAGAATGCGTCGTCTCGTAGCTGTGACTTCAATCGCGTCGGCAGTGGTCCGCAATGGCTCAACCGTCGACAAACACACCCAACACGCGTTCGACCGAGTGGGTCTCCATGGCTTGCGACAGACGTTCCATCCGCTGATCGTCCCATTTGACCGCCACCTTGATGTATCCATTGGACCGGGCCGCCTCTTCCGCACCGGCCGGATCAAATCCGCCCACTTCCAGCACGCGGAACGGACCGATTTTTTGGTCAACGGCATCCGCGGCGACATAGTTGGTACGGGCGTCCCCACGCAGTTTCGTTTTGTCGACTCCCAAGCGAAAACTGACTTGTTGCCCGGCCCGGATGTCCTTGGGGACGGCCTGCAGATCGCGAAACGGCACGTGAAACTCCAATTCGCCGGCGTCGGCAGAGAGCTTCAGCGTGGGCGCCGTCGCATCCCGCCAGAACACCACGTCCCCCGCCTTCAAGTCACGCGGCACGGGACGCTGATAAAGCACGGCCCGTTCTTTCCAGGGCACGAACGTCTGTTCCAGGTCCGACGTATCGCCGTACAGCGGGACTTGCGTCAGATTGGTGTCCGAAAAGCTGTCGCCCGCCTTCAAGTCGTCGCTGACCCGCACGAAGAACTGCGGCTGCAGCCGGGCGTTGACCGTCTTGTAATTCAAAAACGCGGCCACCAAACCCAAACCGATCGGCAACGCAAGTTTTGTTAAGTGATTCATGACGTACCTCGTATGGCTTTATTGTCTGTTGGTTTAGCGAATGGGTTCAGGACTGCGAACGAGAAGTATGTATTCCGACGGCGAGTCGGGCCCCGCCAACAAATGCACTTGGACGATTTCCGAATCGCGGGCGATCTGAAAGGCGTTCGGGTCGGCGGCGGCAGTGGGCGATTGATTCATCTTCCAGCCGGTTTGCTGCCAAACCTGCGAAGCCCGTTCCAACCCGCCTCCCAGCTGCACGATTTCGCACTGCGTTGTCCCGTCAGCGGCGCGGCGGGCGGCAATCCGATGCGATCCGGCCGGCAAGTCCGCCAGCGGTGCTTGTTGGTCGGCCGTCTGCGATTGCGGTGCACAACCGCGCATCAGGAC
>CALFYU010000529.1 GCA_937952455.1 uncultured Planctomycetaceae bacterium | reverse complement strand
CTCTGCAATAATTTGCTCTGACTGTCCCCCGCAAAAATTGGCCCGTTGCGATGTTTGTATCTACTGAGTAGATGCGCGCTTGTCGGCAGCGGAAACAACCTGCGGCAGGTCCGCAGCAGCCAATACTCCGCCAACGGCCTGATCATTCTGGGATCCGCCTCGGGAGCAATCGACCCCTCGGAACTGTACGGCGGGGCCGCCAACCCGACGGTTTTGTTTGAGACTGCCGACGTGGCCGGGGCGTTGGGCCTGATGTCCGTGACGGCCGGTCTGCACGTTTCCAGTGGCACGATCACGATCCCCTACAACAAACGGGCCAACGGCGGGGCGTTCGCCGGCAGCTCCTCGCACATGACGATTTCAGGCGCGAATGCGCTGATTATCCCGCTGCAGATTTCCGGGTCGCAGGATAACGAGGCGGTGATCCTCACCGTGCAGGTGATTTTCTACTCGACGACCGGCCTGGCCAACCCGGTGACGTTCAACACGGGAGCGACGCTCGGCGCCCAAGCCTTCAATGCGCAGTACGATTTCGGACCGGTCTACGTGGATCTGGGCGGCGGATCCTCGCAGGTTGCCGAGGCGACCGGCTGGACCGTGAACACCGGCATCGTGGCCACGCCGCGGCGGTACGACGGCGGGATCTACCCCTCGAAAGTGTTCATCACACAGCGCAACCCCACGATCGAAATCACGTTCGAGGACTTCGACGACGCGGCGGCGTTCGGCACGGTCTACGACGCGCTCACGAGCTGCGCCGTTTACGGCCGCAAACGCGCCGACGGAGGCACGCACGTGGCCGACGCCACCGAGGAGCACTGCAAGTTTTCTTTTGCGGCCGGCATTAGCGATATCCAAACACTGGGGGGCAGCGAACGGACCAACGGCCAGGCCTCAATCATGCTCACCGGAAAGGCACTCACCGCGGCCACAACATCCGCAATCCCCTAACCCGCGTGCGTGTTGCCGCACGATAGGCAGGCGCCGCTCCCGTTGGTCGCTTTTTTCAAAATTGAACAATTCACTATCTGATTTTCCTATCGCAAGCGAACGACGCGACCGGGGCGGCCAAGCTGGCGGAGGTCGGCTTGGCCGATCACGTGTCGGGCGTTGATTTTCTGGTGTCCGACGTGGGGCCGGACAATCAGCACGGAGTGCTGTGCGCGTGGCGAAAGCCGGGGGACGGCTGCGATTTCTGCTACGCGCCCGAGCGTCAGACGTGGGTGCCGGCCGCGAAATCGGACGAGGGCGCAACGGGCAGGTATTGGGTCGGGTTTGCCAAAGAGGCGCCGCCTCGCGCGGCGGAGCTGCAGCGGCCCTACCCTTATCGGGGCATTACGAAAACACTGGCCGGCCAGCCGTGGCGGATTCCCGTTCCCAAGGAATTGCCGCACGATGTGATCATGGCCGACGACGGGAGTCTGCGGTTCGAGCTGCAGCGGCGGTTTTACGATTACGTCCTCGAGGCCGAGGATTGGGTGACGAAAATCATCGCCGTGCACGACGGCGAGTTGAGCGGGCTGCCCTATCCGGATATCTGGGCGTTCGTGGTGAAATCTCTGCGGCTGAATTACCGCATCACGCCTGAGGTGGTGAGCGAGCTGCGGCTGTTCGATCAGGACAACATTCTGCGCGTGTTGTTCGAGGCGGTGGGAATCGTGGCCGACACGGCTCCAGCGGGGGCGTAGCGATGGCCGGCAACACGATTTCGATCACGATGACCTCCGACGACAACGATTTGATCAAATCGTTCAAGGATCAGAATGCGCAGATCATCCGCAACCAAGAGGCGTTGCGGAAGATGGGCCAAACCGGGCGGCGGGGCGGCGAAGAAACCAAAACGGGAATGGACCAGGCGAAAAACGCCGCGCTGGGTGTGGCGTCGAGCGTGGGGCTGATCACCAGCGGCGTGGGCCTGGCGTCGGCCGCCGTGCAGGCGCTGATCGCCGATTTTAAGGACCTGGAACGCCGGCAAGATCGGGCGTTTCGCTCACAGATCGATTTCGCCACGGCCGTGAAACAGGCGATTCTCAACGCGCCCGATCAAACGCCCGCGCAGGTCGAGGCGACGGTCAACCGCATTTCACAAGCAACCGGAGCGCTGCCCCGCGATGTGGCTTTGGCGTATTCGTCGGCCGCGAGTGCCAAGGGCAAGCTGTCGCCGGCGGCCGCCGAGGAGGCGACCCGCGAGGCCCTGCGGCTGACTGCCGATCTGCCCGACGCGCAGGCCACATTTGCCGGCGTGGCCCTCGACATTCGAAATTTGATTCCCAAAGCGTCGGCCAAAGACGCGTTGGGTTTTTCGTTGGCCGTCGGCAGCCAGGCCCGCGTCGTGAATCCGGCCGATATCGCGGAAAACCTGGTGCCCGGTGCGGTCGACCTGGCGCGGCAAGGATCTTCGCTGCGTGCGGCCGCCGGAGTTGTTTCAGCGATTACGTTTGGTTCGGGGGATACGTCGGGCCGCAGCTCGCGGACCGCGGCGATCGCCTTGGACACCCAATTGCGGGAAGCCTTCCCCGACATTCAGGGGATCGGCGATCGGATCAGCTTTTTGCAGAATAATCCGGTTGCGCGACAAGCCTTCCTGGAGGGAGGAAAATTCGGCGGACGGAAAGAAAATCAAGGCGGCCACATTTGAAAAGCGGACGCAGGGAGCGATCGAAGGGTTGCTGACTGGCGGCAGCGACGTCGACCAGACATATCGCAACGCGCTGGCGAATCTCCCGGAAATCGAAGGGGCGGGCAAAATCTTTGAGGCTCGCGTGCGGCAGATTCAGGGGGCGCGGTCGCAAACTTTAGCACAGCTCGACCGGGACACGGCAGCCCTGGCCGAACGCTCGCGGATTGCGAACGAGCAGGCGGGCGCGGGGGGAGCGTCGCGCAAAACCTTGGATGACATCCTGGAAAGCGTCGGCGTGGGATACACCGCGCGGCTGCGGGCCGGGTTGGCGCTGAGGTTTGGAACCAGGTTCGGCAGCGGCGCACTGCAGACGGAGCAAGAAATCCTCAGAGAACAGCAGCGAAATATCCGTTTCGGTGCCGAACAGGGGCCATTCGGTCCGCGTCCGCTCACGCAAGAGGACACGCAGAATATCGCGACGCTGCAGCGCGCGATCGACGCGCTCACTGAGGCGATCAACAGGCAGAATCGAAACAACATTGTCGATCAGCCGCAAAAAGTCGAGGTCGTCAAGGGGCCGGACGACGTGCAGGGCAAACGCCGCCGGCAGCCGGCGGCGGCGGCGAACAATCGAAATTAGGACGGGACGCGATGAATAACGACGAACAGAAACGCGAGATCGAGGCGGCGAAGTTCCGCGGGGAGATCGAGGAGCTCGCGCGACGGGCCGACGGGGGCTGTCAGCGGTCGCTCAATCGATTGCGGACGCTGATTCGGGACTATCCCGGATATTTCAAACAGACGGACAAGAAAAAAACCAAGTAAGCGACACACGGGCAAGGACGTCCGCGCGGATGAGCCTTACCCAAAATTCATCGCCGCTCGCGGCCAACGGCCAACATGGGCTGATTACAGTCATCGGTGCGCATCAGCTGCCGGTCGCCGTGGGGCAATGGTTCGGTGTGGAAGGGGAATCGCATATTGTCGGCAGCCGGTACGGTCAGGATCTGGTCTGCGACGTCACGTTTTCGAGTTACGCGACGCGGCAAGCGCTGCAGGCGGCACTCGACACGATGAGCAGTTACGCCGGCGTGCTGACCGGTACCGTGACGCAAAGCATTTCGGGGGATGTGAGCACGTTTGCGGACTGCACGTTTTTGGGATTTGAGGCGGCGAGGCCGGCATTTTTCGACGGATCCGGTGTGCACGATTGGGTGATGTTCGGCCGGCTGCGGTGGCGGCAGCGGGTGCCGAATTCGGTTTAAGAAAACACAAAATCCAGGGAGGGATTTGTTATGGCGGGAGTAGGTTTGCGAATTGTAACCGATGAGATTGCGACCGGAACGAGCGATAAAACGCTGGTGCAACTGGTCGCCGCCGCGAATCATGCGGTGTTGGTCAACTCGATCTCGATCAGCTTCAAAGGGACAGCCAACACGGCGGCGCCGATTGAGGTGCAGGTTGTGCGGCAAACAACCGCCGGCACAATGTCCTCATTGACGCCGGTCAAATCTCCGGATGACTCGGCCGAAACACTGCAAACCACTGCGCAGCATACGGCGACGTCCGAACCGACTTCGACCGACGTCCTCGCGGGGGAGCTGGTGCACCCGCAGACGGGACACACGTTTCCGTTCAAAGCGCTCGACAAGCCGATCAAGGTCGGTGGCGGCGATCGCCTCGGCGTGCTGGTCAATGCGGGGGGGGACGTCAACGCGGTCGTCACAATCGACGCCGAAGAATAGCGGCACGGCCGCCTCGTGCGTGCTGCCGCACGAAATGGATTAGGGCGCTTCCGTTGGGCGCTGAGTGTAGCGACCAGCGGGAGCGGAATTGCAAAACCGAGAGGAAGCTCGGACAAACCGCCTACGGCGGAGGGTTGATATGTCGCGGACTCCGTTGGCGCAGTGGGTTTGCTGTTATGCGGCGGCCGCGGATATCGAAGCGGCCCGCGATCACGCCTACCAGTGGAACCAGGAGCGTTTTGGGGGTGATCGCGGCGGGACGCGCGACGAGCAGCTGCCGACTGCCGTTTCGCCGACCGGCACGGGACCGCCGACCGGCTACCTGTGCGTGTTCGCGGCCACGCCGGCGATTGTCGAGGCGGTGATCGCGTTTGTCGCCGAGCACAATTCGCCGATCGAAATCGTTTTGCAGGACAAAGACGCGTTTCTGGCCGCTCGCGGCCTGGCCGAAATTCACCATGACCACGTCGACCACGATTAAACCGAACGGCGACGGCTCGAATGCGAGCTGGTCCAGCACGGAGGGGACTCTGTACGAGGCGGTCGATGAGGGGATCGGCTCGACGGACGACGGCTCAACGTATATTTCGGCGACGGCGGAGACGACCTGTTTCCTCGAATTGGAGGCCACGCCGGGGGATTTTTCGGCGGCCGCGTCGGTGTCGATCGACCTCCGCTGTCAGCGGACGTCGAGCAAAGGGGACGCGAAAACATTTTTCCTGCAGATCTTCGAAAGCGACGAAACGACCCCCATCACCGACGAGGTAAATTTTAATCCCGCTGTCGGATTTTCCACGGTCACCGAATCGCTGTCGATCACTGGCACGAACGACAAAACCACGTGGGACGCGGCCCGGGTGCGGATCGTAACGCAAGGCGCGGACGGTGAGGGGCAGATTTCGACGCTGGACGTCGATCTGGAATACGACGCCGGCGATCCGGCGACGCCGGTCCTGGGTCGCAAGCGTGAGCAAGACATCACCGGGGCGCGGTTTACGCCGATCCGCGTCGACCGGCAGATCTTCGAGCGGACGATGCCGCCCCCCAGCGGTGAGGAGGAGGTGCACGTTTCGCCGTTCCACCGCGCGCGGCAGCTCTACCCGCTGTACAACCGGCGATTCGTCGACACAAAGTTTCCGACGCTGGTCCCGCTGCGGGGGCCGATCCCGCCGACCGGCGAGGAGCCGGGAGAATCCACCGCGCCGCTGCTGAACAAGGCCCGGCGAAACGACGCCATGCGCTGGGCGGATGCCCATTTCGCACGGGAACGCCGGCGATCGGCGCAGCTGCTGGCGACGATGATCAACCCGCCGCTGCCGCCTCCGCCGCCGACCACGGCACCGACGGCCGCGGTGGGATCGGGGCCGTTCATGGGTGGGCACAAGATTCTGCGGGCGTATTGGATCAGCGACTCGGCGCTGCACGTGGAGTTTTCCAGCTCCTACGGATCGACGTATCACTACCAGCTCTACGCCGGCCGCTGCCTGATCGGGGCAACCAGCTCGCCGGCGCAGCAGTTGATCGCGGGGCACCCGCAGCCCGCCGACTGCCCGCCGCATACCACGCTGCTGGCGGTCGACCTCGATCAGCGGCTGACCCATTACGGGAACACGCTGCCGCCGCGGCCGTACAACCGCGTGGTGCTCAATTTCACCGCCAGCAGCTGGCCGGCGGACTCCAAATACATCGACGTCACGGGCGGCACGACGCCAGGCGGAGCGGTCGACGATAGCAACCTGATCGAGCGGCTGCTTTACGACACCGACCGGCAATACACCGTCACGACGAAACCGCTGCCGGGAACCGGGACCTGGAATTTCGAAGTGTTCGGCCGCGATTCGCGGCTGGCGGCCGGGAATGCCGGCGACGTGCTCGAGCTGTCGCAGGCCGTGCTCGCGCATCCGCCCGACGTGGCCCTGAACAGCGACGGCAGCCGGCTATCGGTCAGCGTGGAATCGCAGACGGCGACGATCACATTCAGTTATCCGTAGAAATGGGGGCCAAGGATGGCCACGATCACACTTTTCGTTGAGCACACGGCGAGCGCGAATATCTATTTCCGCGTGTTCAACTCGTCCGGCCAGGTGCTGGACTTCACGGACAATACGTTTAAGGCGCTGTCGGGGGCGACGACGCCTTACGTCGAGGCGGACGAACGGGCCGACATGGCGGGCACCGGGCGGAGCGGGTACACGGCCGATATCAACCTGGCCAATGTGAACAACAGCGCCGCCGCGCAATTCGTGGTGAAGGCCTACGACAACGAGACGCCGGCGGACACCGACAACCCCATCGCGCCGGCGTCGACGAACGAAACGATCCTCCCCGCGCCGCATTTCTGGGTCGAGTTCGGGGAATACGGCCGCGGCGAGATTTTGGTCCAGGCGGAGATCAACGTTAAAAGCACTGCCGGCAGTACGGCGCAGGTCGCCGTTTGGTTGGAACGCAACGGCGTGAAGCTGGACATCGACACGATCGACGCCAGCTGCACGGCCTCCGTCACACTGCGGGAGCACGGGTCGGCGTCCAACCTGTTTACGCTGAATTTCACGAACAGCGATATCCAGGGGGACCGCTTCGAAAAAGAGCAGTCCTCGCCGGCGTTCACCGACGACCGTCAATATGAAATGGCCTGTTCGATCACAGAGAACAGCAACACGCACTCCACCTCGCACGGAACCGTCGTGATCGGATAACGATGACACAACGCACGCGCAACTTGACCGCTGCTTTCAACGACCAGCCTTTCACCGGGCAGGGGGCGTCGCTGTATGCCTCGATCGGATCGGCGATCCAGTATCGCAATATCCGTCTGCTCGGCCGCGGCCGCCGGCGGGGGCGGAAACATTGGATCAAGGGGACTGGCGGCAATCACGATATCGCCGCAGTGAGCGTGCTGAAAACGGCGCGGGTCGCGTCGGTGACATACAACACGACTGAAATCCCGCACGCGCTGCCGGCGTCTTATGCGAATCAAACGGCGATCTGGGACGTGCGGCATTACAAAGACGACGTCGAAAACGAGGTTTCGAACTACCGAACGGTGTCGGTCGAGCTCGACGCGAACCGGGATCCGGTGACCGCGATCCACGGTACGGCCGAGCTGCTCGACCAAGAGGTGCGGGCCGGCGGGGTTGTGCGGCTGCGTTTCCTGTATAAGCCCGCATTGGATGGGGTCCAGCCCACGCAGTTTGTGGCCACACGGACGGCCGGGCCGACGTCGCCGGCGGACGCGACCGTTTCCTACCGAACCGGGCAGCGAATTGTCGAGATCGACACGCCGGCCCTCAGTGATTCCTCGGCCTATACCTACACGATCCGCGCCGAGAACGGCGCCACGACGAAAAACGTGCTCACCGGGATCAGCGTCACGGCCGACGCCACGGGGCCGCCGGCACCGGTGAGCGGATCCACTTCGACGAAATAGACTCGCAATGACCACACCGCCAGCGTTTCCGAATGCCGGACGAACCGCGGCCGCGCCCGTGCCGATCGTGGTGCGCCTGGGGAACGAGGACGGGGACGCGCCCGACGCCGAAAGCGTTGTCGAGCACCTGCGGCTGTTGCGGATCGTTCGCTCCGCCGGCGGCCGCGAATCAGACTACGCGGTCTTTGCCTACGATCTGGACAAAACCGGGCAGCGGCTGGTCGACCTGCAGACTCTCACGGGCTGGAATCGCCAGATCGAGGTCCTGGGCCTGGGCGACACCGGCAGCCCCGACGGCGAGGTCCTGTTTTGGGGCGACCTGTCCGCGGCGACGATCGCCATCGACCCCACCGGGGAATTTGCGACCGTGCAGGCGGTGATCTCGCCGCACCTGTTCGGCGATCCGATCCTCGGTCAAAAGGTGATCGATCCCCTGGATGACGATCTCAACATTGTCGACTATCACGTCACCCCGGTGTTTAACCCGCTGGTCGACGGCGAGGTCCGTAAGAATATGTCGGAGACCACCGACCCGGACGGTAACTACAAACCGTGGGTCGATCCCGACTCCATCTCCTCGGATGCCGCCAGTAGTTTGCACGGCACGTCCGGCGCGTTTTGGACAATCGACGAGGCGATCAACACGCTGCAACAGGCCTGGAACGGCGACGAGGAGTTTATCGAGAATTTCGACGCGGTCGACAACGACATTTTCGACGACGCCGAGGAGCTGAAAAATGTGCTGATCCGCCGCGGGCGATATCTGCCCGACGCGTTGGATGCCCTGCTGTATCCGCTGGGATTCAATTGGTTTGTCGATTTCTCCTACGAGGACACAGCCGACCCCGGGGACGGCTCCGATCACGAACCGACGTGGGAAGTGAAACGGTCGATTGTTGTATTCAAACGAGGCAGCGGCGTTGAGAAGCAGGTTTATTTTCAGCGACCTGGCGAGGCGTTCGACCCGACCAAATCCAACGCGCCCAACGTGGGCGTCAACTGGGACGTGGCCGACCTGGCGAACATCATCGAAGGCTATGGATCGTTTCAAGAGCGGGAGATCACGATCGAGCTTTATCGGGGCTGGCACCCCGCGCATGATCACCTGAAAGCGGATGATCTCGACCTGGAAAATAAAAACTCCGCGTTTTACATGCAGACATGGGGCCGCAACGTGCATCGGTTGTGGATCGCCAACGAGGCCGGAGACTACACCGGCTTGCGGGAGGAGATCGACGACATCCCCGATCTGCGGGACGTGTTCGACGGCTACGTCCCCAAGCGGCGGCGGCTGTACGAGTGTTTGACGTTCACCGACGACGAAAACCGCCAGCGGCGTCCGGCGTTTGCCGAATGGTACAACCCCGAGGTCGAGGCCTGGGAACCGATCCCGCCGGAATGGGGTTACACGATTCTGAGCGAGCAGATCGGGATCTATTTCACGGGCAACCTGGCCAACGGTCCGGCCAAGCTGATCGAGCTGGGGGACGATGCGCGGATCAGGGTCACGGGAACGATTGTCGGTGATCAGCGGATCAACCGCTTTTCGACGACGTCGGGCAACAGCCCCAATTCCCGAGACGTCACGTTGTTCCTGGATCTGTCCGACCGGTTTCATGACCGGCAGCGAAACGGCGCCGGGAATTACGCGAGCATCTTTTACGGAATCACGATCGAGGCCGATGAGGCGGATGACGGATCGGCCCTGCAGGATTACGTCGACCAGCTGTCGGTGATCGAGGAGTCGGCCGCACTCGACGCCGAGGTGAGTCTGCACGGGATCCACTTCGATTACAAAATCGGTGACATCGTGACGGCGGTCGAGGGGCGGAATATATCGCTCAACCGAAATTCGCCCGACTCCGACACGAAACGCTATATGCAGATCACCGGGCTCACGATCGATTATCAAAACCAGCAAACGATACTCCGCGTCGAGGCGGACGAGGAATTCGTTTAGGCGGCAGCCGGCAGCGTGATTTCGCAGGGAGGCGGGATCGATGGCAATGGAACGCGAAAACCAAATGCAAAGGCCGGCGCAGTTCAACGGGCAGCTGCCGTCGGTGATGCGCGTCAAGTTTTTCACGACGGTCGCGGGGCCGGACGACACCGAGTATCCGGAGGAGGCGGAGGATCCGGCGGAAAACCCGAACGTCTATTACGCGGTGATGATGAAAAACCCGACGTTCATCAAAGAGCCGGGAAGGCAGCTGTTCAATTTAGAGTCG
>CALFYU010000528.1 GCA_937952455.1 uncultured Planctomycetaceae bacterium | reverse complement strand
TCGACGCTCGGCATTGACCTTCAGCCAGGCGCAAATGACCATCCACACAAACAGCGCGGTCAACGTCCCCCAAATCACGGCCGAAATCCAGCGCTCGGTCGTTACGGCCTCGTAGGTAAGGAGCGACAATTGCAACAGCGGCAATAGGATCATGTGCAGGTAGAGCATGACGATCAGTGCCCAAATTCCCAGCCGGCGTAACAGCGACATGATCCTCCGCTCCTTTGTGGGTGTCATAAGACGGTCCCTATGACCGACAAGCGCAATCTCGGGTGATTTGTTACAACAACCGCCGCCGAATTCGCTGGCCGGCCCCTTCGTCGTCTGGTATGCTCGCGCTCAATTGCCAATCGGCCGGCGCGTGTTCTACATGAAGAAGGGACCACGATGCTCAGAGTCTCCATCTTTTGCTTTGTCGCGGTGTCTGCCGCCGTTTCGCTCAAGGCGGCGGAACAACTCACCCCCCTGCCCCGGGCGCATGCCCATAACGACTATCACCACGACGTCCCCTTAGGCGACGCGCTGCGGCACGGATTCTGCAGCGTGGAAGCGGACGTGTTTCTCGTCGACGGCGAATTGCTCGTGGGGCACTCACGTGATGAACTTAAGCCGGAGCGGACGCTGGAAAAACTCTACCTCGCGCCGCTCAAACAGCGGATCAATCAAAACGGCGGCCGCGTCTATCGCGATGGGCCGGAGTTTGCGTTGTTGATCGATTTCAAGAACAACGGCGAGCGGACCTATCTCGCATTACAACCGCTGCTCAGAAAGTACGGCGAAATGCTGACGTCGATCGAAGACGACCGGCAGCGCCCCGGTGCGGTGACCATCGTCATCAGCGGGGACCGCCCGCAGCAGTTGATCGCCGATCAGAAAATCCGCTTCGTTGGCATCGACGGACGGCTGTCCGACTTGGATTCCGAAAAACCGGCGCACCTGATGCCGATGATTAGCGACCGCTGGGGCGCGCACTTCCGTTGGACGGGCGACGGCGAGATTCCCGCGGCGGAAAAGGAAAAGCTGGACCGCATCGTCAAACAAGCACACGATGCCGGACGCACGGTCCGCTTCTGGGCGACCCCCGAAAACCCGGCCGTCTGGCAGGTCCTCTACGATGCCGGCGTCGATCACCTCAACACCGACGACCTACCCGGACTGCAAGCCTTTCTGCGGAAGCAAGAAAATTGAGGCCCTCGGGTAGCATTCTTGCAGCGCAGCCCGGTTGTGCTAGACGGGAACCGGCTGGTCGTAACCAAGCTGAGCGAGAGCCTTGCGGATGTGTTCAGGCTCAATGATCACGGGTTCACCAACCAATTCAAGCAGTTCCCCTCTGAGGACGTTTTGCCGCTTGAGGGAAGCGGCAGCGCTGTCGAAGTCTCTCTTCTGAACACACTGTTCCTTTTCGTGTTGAAGGCGGTCAAGTTCGGCGCGAATCTTGTGACAATCTTGTGGTAGGACGGCACGTAGGATGGCGTCCGCTAATGCCGATGGCAGCAGGTTGTGCAAAAACCGCGCCAGCGGCTTGTCGCGGTTCGTGCATTCCTGAGCAAGCCAGTGGAGATAGGCAAATGTGGGAGCAGGGACACGGACAGGCAGGGAGTCATCATCATTCAACGACGACGCACAATCGATGAGCATTGTGGACATCATGGGAACCTCATGCAAATTCGTCGACACGGCAAATCATTGAGCAAGATCCACTGAACGTCGATTTCACTTCACATCGTCATCCACAACCCGCAAACTCGCACAAACCGCCCGCACGACATCTGGATGCTTCACTGGAAAGTCGCCCGTGAATGTCATGTAGCCCCATGTGGTTCCTCCCGTACGCTGCCAATCAATCGTCGCGTCGCTGTCGCTATATTCGATGACGGCCTCAATGTCCTCCCGGAAGTTTGTTTCGATTTGTCCCACATGGTTCAAACGAATTAATCGGCCCGCACTCATACAAAACGCATGCCAGCGGACCTCTCCAGAAGTCATCGACCAACGAAAATCAGTTGAATCTGTTCGATACACCTCCAACCGCAAGCGGGGCAGCGTCCATCGGGACGCTTCGGGACGTATTTTATCGAGTTGAAACATTGCTAAGATCTCGCTGACATCTGAGGGTTTAGGCATGATGAGGCTCGCTACAACGATATCAAAAATCACTAATTTCGGGTTCGGTTGTTTTTCCGATAGTGAAAAGTCCGGCGGCAGACGAAACTCGAGCTCATCAATCCGGTGCGTTTTCCAATCCGCCGGCACCGCCGTCGGCGGCATCTCGGTTGTGGGAACCGCGTTCACCGGCTCGGGCCCCAGACGCCGTTCGGCGATTTTCCAAAAAATGTGCGGCCAATACCGTATCGCTAAAACCGTCAACAACACGAACGCCGCAATGACGGCCCAGCGCCACGATGACCGCCGTGTCTTTCGAAACTGCCTGTTTCCCGTCGGCGAATTGTCGGTCATGTTAGCACCTCCGAGTAGGGTCCGCTTCGCGGACCGCACTCGACTTCGGTCGCTCGATTATTGGTCCGCACTGCGGACCCTACGGCGGGTTAGTTCTCCCGTGTCGCTGCAAACTCAATCGCCGACGTCGTCTTACACCCAACGATCGCCGGGGCCTCGTGGATCAAATTGTCGTTTGTCAGGGCCTCGACCATGAACAGGGCGAAGTCGATGCGGCGGGTGCAGTTGCTTTTGAGGATCGCGTCGCCGACGTGGCGGCTCCAGACCGGCAGGCCCTGACTGTCCCCCTCTTCCAGGTCGCTGCCGCGGACGACGGTCCAGCGGGTGTCGCTGGCGAAGATGCGCCGGCAGGCTTCGACTTGATCGTTCAGATCGGCAAACCGCACCAAGCGGGCCACGAAGCCGAACGTCGCCACCAGCGCTTTGAACAGCGGCGAATAGACGTCCCGGCCGTCGCGGGTGATGTGCCAGTCTCAGGATAAAATCACCCGCGCCCCCG
>CALFYU010000527.1 GCA_937952455.1 uncultured Planctomycetaceae bacterium | reverse complement strand
CCGTCATCACGCGGCGTTCTTCGAGAGCTTCAAATTTCATATTGCGATTTTTGGGGAGGGCCATTGGTCTGATTCCTTACTTGGGGGTGTGCGATTTTAGGTGGGGTGTGTTTCGTTGTGTTGTTTGGCGTAGGAGCGAGCGATTTGTTACCGCTCTGCACTGAAATGCCCAATCGCCGGACGAATGCGCCACGGCGGGGCCAAAAAAATCTGCTTTTTGGCCGGATTTCGAGAAATTGCCGCCAGCGGGGCAGAAGAAAACTGCGCAACCACAACCCAGAGATACAGTTACGCACAGCCAGCAGATTGGCAGCCGGCGAGAGAAAAACCGCCAGTGGAGGGTGAAAATCACGCCATGCGGCCGGTTTTCCGGCAGAATCGCCTAAGGCATCGGTTTCCCGGCGGACAAAATCGCTCAAACATTGGCGGCACGAGGGGCGCCTCAAGCCTGCTGCGAGACGCCTTTCATGGGGAACAACCACCACTCACGGTCAATCGTACGATTCCCCCAGCCGCGCAACGGCGCCCTCACAAACGCGGCGGACGTATTTGAACTTGTCATCCCGCGTCTGTCTCATTGCCGGAATCGCCGGCCGCGCCGTTTCGCCGAGTTCATCCAGCGCCAGCGCGGCACACAACCGCGTCGCGTTCTGCGGATGCTTGAGCATCTTCGTCAGCACGGCCAGCGCGGCATCGGGATCGGAGTCCGCAATGGCCTGCGCCGCTGCAATACAAACCACCGGCGATGGATCATTGAGAAACGGCCGCAGTTCGCCGACGAGGACGTCGTCGACCTTGCCGGAGCGATACAGTTCCACGATGGCCCAATAGCGCACGGCGGCGAATTCGTTTTTCAGCGCGGCGCGATACTTTTCCGTGGACGACGGCTGCGACGGGTCGAGTGATTTGAGTTCCGCCAGTTGCTCAAGCAAGTCGGTCTTATCAAGTTGCTCCCGCCAGTGGACATGCCCGCCATAATCGGGCGTTGCCGGTTTGTCGGCCGCCTTGTCGGGACGGAACGTCACCGCCTTGCTGTTGTTAAAGCCGATCCGGGTGGCGATGGCGGAGAGCTTTTGACTCGGTCTGACGGCCACCGGTTCGGTGTAGAGCTTCCATTCGCCGTCGTCGACGCGATAGGTGAGCGAACTTCCCGGCGTAGGGGAGGACATCGCAACATGATAGGTCCGTTTCGAATCGTCGGCGGCGGCGATGGTGAAAACCGGCGCCCCTGTTGTTTCATATTCGCCGCCGGGACGCTTCATCTCGTCGAAAATCGGTTCGGGAATCAGTCCCATATCGCCGATTTCCTTGCGCCACTTTTGCGTCTGCTCCCGCAGTTCGGCCAGCTTGGCGGCGTATTTGGGATCGTCCGCCAGATTGTTGAGTTCCTCGGGATCCGCGTCGGTGTCGTACAATTCCTCGGCCGGTTTGACTTGCCGGAAATACAACGTCTGCGGACCGACCAGTTTTCCCTCCGCATTCAGCCGACGCATCTCCTGCATCGTCGGCATTTCGTTCATGTAGGCGATGTTCTGCGAATAGGGGATGAAGGGCATTTCGTTGCGGATGTATTTGAACCGCTTGTCGCGAGCGGCACGAATCAGGTCGTACCGTTCGTCCATGCGATCGCGGGCGGCGAAGATGTACGCGCGGGGTGCCGCTTTCTGCGGACCGAGAAACGCTTGGCCCTGAATGTGTTCGGGGATATCGATACCGGCCAATGAGAGCATCGTGGGCGCGAAGTCGACGAAGGCCACCAAGTCGTCGTTGACTGTGCCGGGCGCCAACTGATCGGGATGATCGGGCAGCGCCAGGTCTTTCCACTTGTCGGGAACGCGAATTATCAGCGGCACCTGCAAGCCCGAATCATAAATCCAGCGTTTGCCGCGCGGCAGTCCGCGTCCGTGATCGCCCCAGAACCAGACGATCGTGTCGTCGGCCAGTCCATCCTCTTCGAGTTGCTGGAGGATTTCGCCAACCTGCCGGTCCATCGCGGTGATAATGTCGTGATAGTTTGCCCAGTCACGGCGAACGATCGGCGTGTCGGGATAGTATTTTGGGAGCGTCGCCTTTGCCGGATCGTGCCGCTGTTCGGGACTGAGACCGACAACCATTTCTTTGGTGGAGTCACGGGGATTACGGATTTGGCTTTCGTGTGACGTCGTCAGATTGATCACAGCGAAAAACGGTTGTCCCTCCGCGCGGTTACGCCAGTGGGCTTTACCGCTGCTCTCGTCCCAGGCGGTCAACGGCGGCTGGAATTGGTAGTCCGTTTTGGAGTTGTTCGTGCAGTAGTATCCGGCAGCGCGTAGATATTGGCTGAAACAACGAACGTCGGCCGGCGGCACACCGTGACACCGCATGTGGGGCGTGCCGATGCTGATCGGATACATGCCGGTGATAATGCCCGACCGGGTCGGCGCGCAGACGCCGGAGTGCGAAAAGGCACGCGTGTAGCGAACCCCCTCGGAAGCTAACTTGTCGATGTTCGGACTGACGGAGTATTCATCGCCGTAGCACCCTAAGTCGGGGCTGATGTCTTCGCAGCTGATCCACAGAATATTGGGTCGCTCGTCGGCGATGGCGACATCGCCGC
>CALFYU010000526.1 GCA_937952455.1 uncultured Planctomycetaceae bacterium | reverse complement strand
AAGCTTACGGACTCCGCTTGGCGCGGTGGGTGGATGCTTGCGCAAAACCCGTCGCCGACGCATCGGCAAGAATCGCCTCACAGAATCCGCCACCCAAATTAAAAACCTCACAACGAGGTTACACCCAAAATAAGTGGCAACATTCCAGTGGTCTTTGGGCGGCGATACGGCGCTTAAGCTGTCGCATGTCGGCCCGCAGTTATCACCGGAACAAGGAAAACCTAGGTCACGGAAAAGGCCAGTCAAGCAAACAATTCTTCGAAATCGGCAAAGTTTGAACCTGTTGCCAGGCGGCATCGCGTCGGGCGCCGCAAGGCCACTTCGCACCACGAGTTACGGCGCTGTTTCCTTTTCGAAACGTCGCCAAAATTCTCTCCTCGCCGCCGCAACTTTACCGACGATCCGAACACTCCCCCGAATCCGATCTGCCGCGCAAGCCCCGCGGCACACGAAGGACTTGTTACGAAACCCCGCCGCAACTACGAAGTTCGACTGACGCCTTCCCCAGGCCGAGCCCATTGTTGACTGAGCGGCGGCGGAGGATTCTGCGCCGATTTCCCGGAATCCGCGCTTTACCCACACTCCGCATGCGGGTACTGTATAAAGGACTCCCTCCTCCCTAGTGCATTGAGGATTGCTCAGGATTTCGGTTCTCAACTTGAACTCACCACAGCGACGCGAATGCGTGCCGTGGACCATCGTTCTAAAACCCCTTTTCCGGCACTCGGCACTAGCCCACCCAATTACAACCTTCCAAACATAGAGTCATCTTGCCGCCCACGTTCAATTCCTCTCGGCCATCGACATCGATTCCGGGGACTGTTGGCGGAGAGACTTCCGATCCCCATCGCAAACAGCAGGAGAAGTCCTGCGGATTTTGCAAATGGATACAATGTTTCGACGCGAGAATCGCAACATGAGTGTTTTCCAAGAGTCGAAACAACCCGCATGATTCCGATACGGGTCAAAAGGGGGCGGCCCCGGTCCGTACGAATCCAACGAGAAAACTTCGCCGAACATCATTGTCGAGTGACACCGCCCTGATATGCGGCGGAACCGCACTGGAGAAATCACAGTGAGCCTTCAGCAATTCCTCCCATCCCGCCGTCCGATACTACTTCCGGTATGTGTCCTATCCGCCCTGTGCGTGTTCGGTCCACGATTTTCCTTCGCGCAAGATACGCCGACACCAGCTGCAGAAAAGCCGGCCGAGACGACTGGGCCGGCGTCGGGAGAGAAACCGGACTACACACGTTTGGGCGATCCGGAAGTCGCCGCGCGGTTGGGGCTTTCCGACGAACAACGCACAAGAATCAAGGAATTGCTCGACCAGCGCACCGCCGCACTGGCGAAGGCCGAAGCCGCCGACAAAGCGCAGATTGCCGCGGAACAGGACGCCAAGCTTGCCGAACTGCTGACCGAAGAGCAGCGGGCGGAATTGGCCAAGGTGAAACCGGTTCCCAAACTGCGCTTCAATTTTCAGTTCCAGCGCTGGGCCGAGGTGCTGCAGTGGTTCGCGCAAGAAGCGGACCTGTCGCTGGTGATGGACGCTCCGCCGCCGGCGACGTTCAATTACACCGACTCCAAGGAATACACGCCGACTGAGGCGATCGACCTCCTCAACGGCGTGCTGCTGACGAAGGATTTCACGCTGATCCGTCGCGGCCGCATGCTGATTGTCGTCGACATGAAGGAGGGAATTCCGCAGGAATTGATCCCGCGGGTTGATCTCAAGGACTTGGACGATCGCGGCAAACATGAATTCGTCAGCGTGATGTTTCCGCTGGGCAAACGCAACGCGGACGAAGTCGACGCCGAGATCAAGCCGCTGTTGGGCAATCAGGGCAAGAGCGTGCCGCTTCCCAAAACACAGCAAATTCTGGTGACGGCCACCGCCGGGAATATGCGGGCCATCGGCGCTGTGATCGAGTCAATTCCCGAGCCGCCTCCGCCCAAAAAACCGGAGCCTCCCGCGCCGCCCGAAAAGCCAGAATTACGATCCTATGCGACCAGGACCGCCGATCCGGGTGCCACCGTCGATTTGATCAACGAACTGATCGCCGGGGTCAAGGTCGTGGCTGACGCCAAAGCGGGGCAACTCAATGTCTATGCCACACCGTCGCAACATGCCGCCATCGAAAAACTGTTGGAGAAAATCCAGACGGAAAATCCCCCCGAGTCGCAGCCTCGTTTGGAGGTCTATTCCCTTTCACGGGGTGACCACACCCAGTTGTTGGAGTCGCTACAGCTGGTGGCGCCCGAAATGCATCTGCGGGTCGATCCGGTCGCGAACCGCCTCGTCGCCTGGGGCACACCGGAGGAACAGGCCAAGATCAAATCCTCGCTCGATCAACTCGGCGGAGAAGGCCCGAACCGCAAGACGGCACAGGTCCAAACCTATCCGCTGCTCAAAGCCGAGCCGACGGCAACGCAACAGTTATTAGAGACACTCTTACCCAATGCGCGGATTTCGTACGACGCCCAAACCCGCAACCTGGTCGTCGTAGCCGTTCCCGAAGACCAACTGGTCGTCAAAACAACGCTCGAACAACTGCAACCCGATCAAGCCGGTCCGAATACACCAGTGTTGCAGTTTTATCCGTTTGAAGTCCGAATTCCTGCGGGTTTGACGGATGTCTTGCAGACGCTGGCGCCAAGAGCACAAATTCGAGTCGATGACAAAAAGCTAATCGTAACTGCCATTCCGGCCGACCACGAATTGATTGCTGAGACGATCAAAAAATTTCCTCAAGCGGCAGTGAGTGAGAAGCCGCGGCTGGAAATTTATTCGGTCACTGCGGCGCAGCGCAAACGGTTCGAGGCGGTCCTCGGTACGATCACGGGAGACCTGCCGGGAATCCGCATCATCACCGACGCCGAACCGGGCGAACTGGCGGTGTGGGCGAAGCCCAAGGAACACGAAGTCCTCAAAGGGATCCTAGAGAAACTCAAACGCGAAGTGCCGGATGAGGACAAATTCACGCTGACGACTTATGACGTCAAAGCGGACCGACAATCGCAAACGATCAGCCTGCTGCAGACGATGTACCCCGAACTGCGGGTGATCGCCGATGCTGCCGGCAATCGCATTCTCGTGTGGGCCTCGGCCGATCAACATGCGGAGCTTGCGGCCACGCTCGAAAAAGTCCTGGCCGATGTCCCCGCGGCCGACCAACCCCGGTTCGAGGCCTATGCCCTGCAAGGCGCCGACGCGGCGACTTTGCTGCCGACGCTGCAGACACTCGTGCCGGAGATGCGGCTGTCGGTTGATCCCAAAACCGCACGGCTCATCGCTTGGGGCACGCCGAAGGACCACACCGCACTAAAAGCGGCGTTAGAAAAAGTCGGCGGCGGCACCCCGCAGACGACTGCGCAACTTGAGGTCTATCGACTCACGAAGGCGGACCCCAGTTCCACGCTGACGTTATTGCAGGGACTCTTTCCGGCGGCGAAGTTGACCATCGACCCGCAAACGAAGAGCCTGATTGCCGTGGCGGTCCCCGGCGATCAGCAGGGAATCCGCACGACATTGGAGCAACTACAGCCGGAATCGCCCGGTCCAAACGAGCGGACGCTCAAGTTCATTCCGCTCGAAGACGCACCGCCGAGCAGCCTGGTTTCTGTGCTGTCACAACTCGCGCCACAAGCGCAGATTTCGTACGATCCCGAGGGGAAACGGCTGATGATCGTAGCCACGGCGGTCGATCACGGCGTCGTCGCCGAAGCGGTCGAGCGGGTGATCAAATCGGCGGGACCGATCGAAAAAAATGAGTTAGAAATCTACGCCGTCACCCCGGCGCAGCGGACTCGCTTTCAATCGATCTTGGATTCCGTCCAGACCGAGTTGCCCGGCATTCGCGTGATCACCGACGCCGAACCGGGCGAATTGGCGATCTGGGCCAAGCCGAGCCAGCACGCGGTGTTGGCCGACATGATCGCTAAACTACGGAGGGATGTTCCCGAAGGCGACCAGTTTGTCCTGGTGCCGTATCAGATCAAAAACGCCGATGCAGCCAACACGTTAACCGTGCTGCAGAGCATGTTCCCCAACCTCAAGTTCGTCTTGGATCCCAAGACGAAAAAACTACTCGTGTGGGCGCCGCCGGCCGAGCACGAAAAGGTGAAAGAAGCGGTCGACAAGATCGATACCGGCGCCGCCGCCGAAGTGCAGGAATCGTACAAGGTCTATCCCGTCCGCGACTCCGACCCGGGGGCGATTATCAGCTTGCTGCAGCAGCAGCTACCTGATGTCACGTTCACCAACGACACCGCCGCGCGTTCGATCATTGCCTGGGGCCGCAAGTCAGATCACCAAAAAATCGAGGCCACGCTCAAACAAGTGCTGGCGGGCATGGACCCCAACCGCAAACCGAAACTGGTCGTCTATCCGGCCGGCAAAAGCGATTCCGGCAATTTGATGCGGGGCTTGCGGCAACTCTTTCCCGATGCCCGCATCGATGACGATGGGAAGTCAAACTCGATCATGGTTTGGGCGACGCCGGATCAGCACAAGGAGATCGAAGCGGCGATGAAAGAAATCGCCGACAATCTCGCGAAGCAGAATAGCGGAACAATGGTCGTCTATCCCGTCGAAACCGAAGTCGCCTCTCCCGCGCTGCAAGTCGTGCAAACCGCTGTTCCCAATGTCAAAGCGATGCTCGTCGGCAGCCCGCCGCACATCGTGGCTTGGGCCAGACCGGAAGAACACGCGGAGATTGCCGCGACGATTAAACAGATGGAAGAAGACGTGGTCGGCGGCAGCGACCGTGAAATGGCGGTCTTCGACCTCGAAGGCGCCGATTCGAACGCGATCATCCAACTGGTCGACCCCGACTTGCGACGCGACACGCAATTCATCACGGCGCAAAACGGTGAGCGGCTGATCGTCCGCGCCAAGCCAAAGCATCTAGCCGCCATTAAAGAGACGATCGAAACGGCCAAGGAGAAATTGCCCAAGGTGGGCAAACCGTCGGCCCAGGTCTATCGGCTCAAGCACATCGACCCCAACACGCTGATGGCCATCGTGCGGCCAATCGCGCCGAGCGCGCCGATGGTTCCCAACGTCACCGAGCGCACCTTGATCATCACGGCGACGCCGCAGGACCATGAAAAGTTCAAGGCGGAAATCGAAAAGATCGACGTGGAACGAACCGACGACAAGTCGGCCTATGTGAAGTCCTATCAAGTGCAGGCCGGCAACCCCGGAGCCGCCTATGGCATCGTCTCGCAGATGCTCGCCGGGCATCCAGAGGTGCGTCTCTCGTTTGACGCGACAAGCGGGGCGATCATGGCATTCGCCGCCCCGGAACAGCACGAGAAGATCACAGCGATTATTGCCGACCTGGAAAAAGACATTGAAGGGGCCACGTCGGAGATCTATCGCTTTCGCACCGCCGACCCGAATGCGGCCGTTGCCATCCTGAGAACGCTGGCCCCCCGCGCCTTGATGTCGGTCGATAACCGCAATCGCAGCATCGTGGTCAATGCCGTCGAGGCCGACCATAAGAAAATCCGCGAGACCATCGCCAAGATGGACGCCGACGTGAACGACGAAAACGGTGCCGTGCTCCGCGCCTACACCATCGAATCGGCCGAGCCGAGCACGCTGTTGAGCATGCTGCAGACGAACTTCGCGCTGCAACCCGACATTCGCCTGTCGGCCGATCATAAAAACAGCACGATCGTCGCATTGGCCACCGAAGCGCAACAGGGGAAGATCGCCGAGTTCATCGAAGCGGTCGACAAAAAAGGCAAAGTCCGCACGGTCGAGGTCTATCAGGTCCGCTCCGCCGATCCGACCGCTGCCAGCGGCATCTTGCGGACGGTGGTGCCCCAGGCGCAGATGGCGGTCGACTACCGCAATCGTACGATCGTGGTCACCGCCACGCCGGACGAACATCAGCTGATCAAAACCACGATTGAAAAAATGGACGCGGAGCCGGATGAGGGAACCGGCGCCGAACTCCGTTCCTACGCCGTCAAATCCGCCGAGCCCAATAACCTGCTCAATATGCTGCAAACCAACTTCGCACAACAGCCGGAAGTCCGGCTGTCGCTCGATTCACAGAACGACACGATTCTCGCGCTGGCGTCGGCCGACCAACATGCCAAGATCAAAGAATTCATCGAAACGGTCGAGCAGGGGGGGCAGCAGCGGCGGGCGGAGGTCTATCGCTTCAACATTGCCGACCCCAATGCCGCATTGAGCGTGCTGAGAGTTCTGACCCCCAAAGCACAAATGGCCGTCGATCCCGGCAGCCGCAGCCTGGTGGTCACCGCCAGCGAGGGAGATCACGAGAAAATCACCGCCACGATCAAAGAGATGGACCGCGACGACGCCGACGGCACGGGGCCACAACTTCGGTCGTATCCGGTGCAAAACGCGCAGGTCAATACGCTGGCCCAGGCGATTCAATTGATGTACCGGAGCCGGCCCGACGTGCAGGTGACGTTCGACATGCAAAACGGCACCGTCGTCGCCGTCGCCCCCGAGGCGGAGCACGTGAAGATCAAAGAGTTCATCGACAACGCCGACGAGAACGGTGTGGCCACCGTCGCCCGCGTTTATCGTTTTGAAAACGCCGATCCGCAGGCCGCTCTCCGCGTACTGCGTTCGCTGGCTCCCCGCGCCGATGCGGCTGTCGATGATGAAAACAACAGTCTTGTCGTCAGCGCCACAGAAGCCGACCATGCCAAAATCAAGGCCACTGTCGAAGCCATGGACGGAGACGGTGCGGCGATGGGCGTCCCGGAGTTGCGGGTCTATCCGCTCAACGCGGCCGACGGTCGCGGTTTGCAAACGACGCTCCGCTCGCTGTTTCGCCGGGACCGCGAGGTCGAGGTTTCCTACGACAGCGACAACAACAGCATCCTGGCGCTTGCCCCGCCCAAGACGCAAATTCGGATCGCCGAAATGGTCAACGAGGTGGAGCGCGCCTCCGGGGCCGACCCGCTGGCGACCTTGGAAGTCTATCGCCTCGACAACGTCGACACCCGTACCGCGATGGAAGTGCTGGAAAACGCCTTCAGTCAGGAGAAGCCCAAGGTGAAATTTTCCATGGACCGCCGCGGCCGGCAGATCGCCGTCGTGGCGCGACCCGAACAACATAAGATGATCCAGCGGACGCTCGACCAGATGGACGCTGACGAGCGAGTGCTGGAAGTGTATCAACTCGACGTGATCGAGCCG
>CALFYU010000525.1 GCA_937952455.1 uncultured Planctomycetaceae bacterium | reverse complement strand
GTTTGAAATGTATTCGCCCATGCGGTGCCCCGCATGCCGCCGAAAAAGACATAGACCAACACCACCAGACAGATCACCAGCGCCGCCAACCAAGGCGGGACGCCGCCGCCGGTCGCGGCAAACAGCTCCGGAAACGTCCCGCGAGTGACGCCGTTGACTACGGCCCCCGAGGCAATCACGCCGATCAATAGGTAAGGAATCACCAGTCCCACGAGCATCGGAAACAGCAGCAGTCCAATGCCGTTGTTCCCCAGCCGGTCGCGAAAGTATTGGATCTGCGTCGTATAACCGTACATGTGGCCGTAGGACCAGATTTTGACCCCGATCAAAAGAAAGCAAAGCGAATGGACGATCCCGCTGGAGGAGGCCATCAGACCGTACACGCCGATACCTTCGCGAAACGCCTCGCTCGTTGAGCCGACGAGTGCAAATGCCGTCATCGTCGTGCCGAACAGCGACATCAGTAGCAAGAACGGGCCGATCGAGTGACTGGCCAGCATGTAATCTTCGCTCGTCCCGCGAAACAGCCGCGACGAAAACAGACCCAGCCCCAACAGCAGCGCCAAATAGACGCCGATGATCGTCAACTGTGTCATTCCCGCCCCCCCTCGTCGGCCGAGGCAGCTAGAAGCGCCTGCTCATCGGCGGCGGGCCAGCAGAATTTGGTCGCCAACCACCACAGCAGCGCGGCGGCCACGGAAATGCCCATATGAAAGGCCAGCCCGACGGGCAGAAATCCCAATACCAGCGAACCGTCGTTCCACAACCAGAAATCCTGGTGCAGAATCAGTAACAGCGCGATTGCAAACCAAATCACATATTTCATGGTGTTATCCAAAGCTTCGGCTGTGCCAGACGAAGTCGAAGGCGAGTTGCGCGAAGTCGGAACCAGGCGGGAATCGTCGTCGCAGGCCGACAGTGGCCGGTATAACCGATGCCAAGCATCTCGTCTAGAACGCGGGAACGAGTTGCGTGAAGTGACAACCATAATGGAATCATCGTCGCAAGCCAATAACGGCGGGTGAAACCGCCCGTGTGCTGCGCGCATCGAATTGGAAACGCGAGGAAAATCGCCGATGTTTTGTCGTGCGCAGCGCAGCATCCGATGAGTTAGTTGGCAGGCAAGTGAATGTGGGCTAATCTGACGGGTGCGGAATAAATTGTCGGCGAGCATTTTCCAAAGGGGCTGCCATGGCCATCGATCCAATCTGTCACATGCAAGTCAGCGAAGAGACGGATCTCAAGACGACCCGTGACGGCGAGACTTTTTACTTTTGCAGCGAACACTGCCGGCAGAAGTTCGAAAATCAAGGCACCGATGAGCCGCAGGGACTGGTGCAGTTGGGAGGCTGCTGCCATCACGAGCAGGCCGCAGACGCGCCGCCACGCAAAACGTCAAAGAAATATTATTGCCCGATGTGCGAGGGGGTCGAGTCAGACCAGCCGGGGGATTGTCCGAAATGCGGCATGGCGCTCGAAGCTGCGCAACGACCGGCAACAAAAAAAACGATCTACACCTGTCCGATGCATCCGGAAATCGAGCAGGACGAGCCGGGGACGTGCCCCAAGTGTGGGATGGAGCTGGAGCCGAAATACGTCCAGGCGGATGAAGAAGAGGACGATTCGGAACTGCGGAGCATGACGCTGCGGTTTTGGGTGGCGACGGCGTTGAGCGTGCCAGTGTTCTTATTGGCGATGCTGCCGATGGTCGGCGTTCCGGTCGATCAATGGTTGGGGCATACGCTGCACACCTGGCTGCAAGTCGTTTTGAGCACGCCGGTGGTACTCTGGGCCGGCTGGCCGTTCTTCGTGCGGGGCTGGCGGTCGATCGTCACCTGGAATCTGAATATGTTCACGTTGATCGCCATCGGCACGGGAACGGCGTATCTGTTCAGCCTGTTCGTCGTGCTCTTTCCGGGGATCGTTCCCGACGACCTGAAAACTGATGGACACGTGGAGGTCTACTTCGAGGCGGCTGCGGTGATCATCTCCCTGGTGCTGTTGGGGCAGGTGTTGGAACTCCGCGCGCGGCGGAGGACGGGGCATGCGATTCGCGAACTCATGTCATTGGCGCCTCCGACGGCCCGCGTGGTCCGCAACGGTGAAGAAAACGAAGTCCCGTTGGACGACGTGCAGCAGGGGGACGTGCTCCGCGTGCGTCCGGGGGAGAAGATCCCCGTCGACGGCAGATTGACCGACGGGAAAAGTTCCGTTGACGAATCGATGATCACCGGCGAACCGGCCGCCGTACAAAAACAGACCGGTGACGAAGTGATCGGCGGGACGGTGAACCAGACCGGTTCGTTCTTGATGGAAGCGGAAAAGGTAGGGGGCGATACGGTATTGTCACAGATCGTCAATATGGTCGCCGACGCCCAACGCAGCCGCGCGCCGATTCAAAAAGTGGCCGACGTGGTCGCCGGATATTTCGTGCCGGCGGTGGTGATCTGTGCCGTGCTCACGTTCATCGTCTGGGCAGTCTGGCAGCCGAAGCAGCCGGCACTGACCTGGGCCTTGGTGAATGCGGTGGCCGTGTTGATCATTGCCTGCCCCTGCGCATTGGGACTAGCGACTCCCATGTCGATCATGGTCGGTGTCGGGCGGGGGGCGAAAGAAGGGGTGCTCATCAAGGATGCCGGCGTCTTAGAGACATTGGAAAAAGTCGACACACTGATCGTCGACAAGACCGGTACGCTGACTGAAGGCCGCCCCAAGCTCACTGAGTGCATTCCGCTGGGGGACAACTCTGAGGAAGAACTATTGCGGCTGGCGGCGAGCGTGGAACAAAACAGCGAACATCCCCTGGCACACGCGATTGTCCAGGGAGCCAAGGATCGGAATATTCAACTATCAGAAGTCGCCGATTTCGATTCCATCACCGGCGGCGGAGTTCAGGGGACCGTCGATGGAAAGCCCGTTCTAATCGGCAAGCCGTCGCTGCTTGAACAGCGGCAGGTGGCCGACGTGGGACGTCTCGACGACAAAGTCGATGAATTGCAGCGGCAGGGGCGGACGGTGATGTTCGTCGCCATGGAGAATCAGTTGGCCGGCATCGTCGCGGTGGCGGACCCCATCAAGTCCTCAACGGCCGAAGCGGTCAAGTCGCTGCACGAGTTGGGTTTGCGGATCATTATGCTCACCGGCGACAACGAGAAGACGGCTCAAACCGTCGCCGATCAATTGGGCATCGACGAATTCCAGGCGGGGGTACGGCCCGAGGACAAGCAACAGCGAGTCAACTCACTCAAAGACGAGGGACGTAAGGTAGCCATGGCGGGGGACGGCATCAACGATGCCCCGGCATTGGCAGCCGCCGACGTCGGAATCGCCATGGGAACAGGCACCGACGTGGCAATTGAATCGGCGGGAGTCACGTTGGTCAAGGGGGATCTGCGGGGCATTTTCAAGGCGGTCAGTCTGAGCCGGCATACGATGCGGAACATCCGCCAGAATCTGTTCTTTGCGTTCGTCTACAATACGCTGGGCGTGCCGATTGCTGCTGGGGTGCTCTATCCGGTCATCGGCTTGTTGCTCAATCCGATGATCGCCGCCGCCGCCATGAGCTTCAGCTCGGTGTCGGTAATCGGCAACGCGCTAAGACTGCGGACCGCCCAGTTAGATTGAACGTCGCTTTTTCAGCGCGGAATTTGGAATGCCTCAGTCAAAACGCTTCACGACCCACTTATACGCTTCGCCGATCGCGATCACCGGCAGCGCGACAGCGACGATGAGGCCCCAGTCGTAAACCCCCAACGGGACTGTGCGCAGCGCCGCTTGCAGAAACGGGACGTAAACCGCGGCGACTTGCAGCGCGATCATGCCAGCGCCGGCGACCAAGATCCACGGGTTGGACCAAAAGCTGATGTGAAACAGTGAACTCCGCAACGTACGGAAATTGAATACATTAATTTTCTCTGTGATGATGATGCCGCAGAATGCCATGGTCTGCGCGACGGCCCGGCTGTGGGGATCGTCATTGTCGAGGTAATGGTACAGCAGCCACAATGTGACCGCGGCGAGATAGGACCCGAGCAACGTGACTATGCCGATGCCCCATCGGTCGAGCAGCGGTTGGCGAGGATTGCGGGGCGGGTGATTCATGTTTTCCGGTTCCGACGGTTCTAGCCCGAGCGCGACGGCCGTAACGCCGTCGGTGATCAAGTTCATCCACAGGATCTGCACCGGTAACAGAATCAACGGCCCGCCCAGCAAAATGTTGAAGAAGATCGCCCACACCTCGCCCGTATTAGATGAGAGCAGATAGAGTACAAACTTCTGAATATTGTCGTATTGACGGCGGCCCTCTTCGACGGCGTTGACGATGGAACTGAAGTTGTCGTCGGTGAGCACCATGTCGGCCGCCCCTTTGGCGACGTCCGTTCCTCGCAGGCCCATCGCAATGCCGATTTCCGCCTTTTTTAGTGCGGGAGCGTCGTTCACGCCGTCTCCGGTCATGGCCACAACGTGCCCGTCGCCTTGCAGCAAATTCACGATGCGTAGTTTCTGTTCGGGAGTGGCCCGCGCGATGACGACTTTCCGCATCAATCGCTCAAGTAGCGCCGAGTCATCCAGGCGATCTAGTTCACTGCCGGTGAGCGTTTGATCGGCGTTGAGGCCGATTCTTCGGGCAATGGCCAGCGCGGTGGGCGCGGCGTCGCCGGTGATCATGATGACGTGAATGCCGGCGCGGGCTGCTTTTTCAATGGCGGCGGGCACTTCCGGCCGCGGCGGATCGATGATTCCCGCAAGCCCCAAAAACGTCAGGTCCTGCTCCACTACCTCCTCATCCAGGTCGCAATCGGCGGGAAGCGAGTGGCGGGCAATGGCCAATACCCGCAATCCCGATTCGGCCATCGCGCCATACGCGCCGTCGATGTTGCGCCGCTCGTCGCCGGTGAGCAGCTGCGGTTCCCCATCTTTGAGAATGTGGCTGCAGCGGTCGAGAATGACTTCCGGTGCTCCTTTGACATGCGCCAACGGACCGCTGTCTGTTCCCTCGACAACCGTCATCCGCTTTCGGTTGGAGTTGAACGAGAATTCCGCGGCCGCCTCGTCCTTTCCCTCGGGCGAAATCCAGGCTTTGTGCGCGGCGACGACCAGCGCGGCTTCCGTCGGTTCCCCCGATTTTTCCCAGCCGTCGCCGGTCTGTCGCAATTTGGCGTGATTGCATCTCAAAGCCGTTTCCAAGAATGCCAGCAAATCAGGCCGCGACCGATAATCGAGTTTCTTGCCGTCGACTTCAAAGTGTCCGGCGGGGTCGTATCCAGTACCTGTAACGTCGATCCGGCCGGCCGGCAGCCAGATTTGTTGGACGGTCATTTCGTTCTTCGTCAAGGTTCCCGTTTTGTCCGTACAGACCACCGAGGCGGTTCCTAACGCTTCGGCAGCGGTCAACCGCCGCAACAGGGCGCGCTTGCGGGCCATCGCGCGAACGCCGAGCGCTAGCGTGATCGTGATCACCGCCGGAAGGCCTTCGGGGACCACCGCCACCGCCAATGACACGCCCGTCAGGAACATATCCATCAGCGGCTTGCCGGTCAGCCATCCCCCCAGACCGATCAGTGCCGAGACCCCGATTGCAATCAACCCCAGTTTCCTGCCGAGCGTGGCGGTGCGCCGCTGAAGCGGAGTTGTTTCGTGGCCAATCGATTCGGTCAATTCGGCCACCCGGCCGAATTCCGTCGATCGCCCTGTGGCAACGACAACGCCCACGGCATGGCCGTTCGTGACAGCGGTACCCATCCAGACCATCGACGATTTCTCGGCCAGCGGGGTGGACTCGTCAACCGGTTCGTCTCTCTTAGGAACCGAATCCGACTCGCCGGTCAGCGCCGCTTCGTACCACTGAAGATTGACGGAGGTCGCCAGTCGTAAATCGGCCGGGACGTGATACCCGACGTCGAGGCAGAGCAAGTCGCCCGGCACCAGTTGCGATGCCTCGATGTTCTGCTCGCTGCCGTCGCGGATCACCGTACAATGCGGCGTGAGCAACTGCTGCAATGATTTGAGTGCTTGTTCGGCCTTCCATTCCTGTACGAATCCTAATAACCCGTTGAGCGCCACGATGATCAATATCGCCGCTGTGTCGACAAGTTCACCGGTCAGGGCAGAGATCGCGGCGGCGACGATCAGGATGCCGATGATGACGTCATAAAACTGCCGCAGGAGGACGGAGTACCATCGTGTTTCGGCGGTAGTGCGCAGTGCATTCGCACCATAGGTCCGCAATCGCTCGCTGGCCGTGGTGGCAGACAACCCTGCGTGGAGATCCGTCTGGAGCTGTGCGGCGACGTCGTTGGCCGGCAGGGCGTGCCACGCGACGGGTGGGCCGTTCGCAGTTGTATTCTGTCGCTGCATATTCGTGATCGGCCGTTGGAGCGATTGTTCTTATCCGAGACGTTGGTACGATGTAGCTCCCACCAATCAATCAACAGCAACTCACGTTATGGATTCGCATGCATGACCGGACTGATCGCACAATTTGTCCTGATCGCCCTGGTGGTTGTTGTGGCGGGATCACTGCTGGCCCGGTTTTCCGACGAATTGGGCGCATTGACTGGCATGGGACGGTCGATGGCCGGGATGGTATTGCTCGGGTTAGCTACGAGTCTGCCGGAACTGCTGGTCGGCTGCAAGGCTGCGATGATTCCGGCGGTCGATCTGACGTTGGGTGATCTGTTGGGCAGTTCACTGTTCAATCTGTTCATTTTGGCCGTGCTCGATTTATTTACCAAGTCGCGCGGGGGAGCGCTCTCCAAATCGGCCTCGGCGCATGCCCTCTCCGGCGTAACGGGGATTCTGCTCACGGCGATTGTATTGATGTTTCTGCTCTTCAAAATGCCGTGGACCTTTCTGCGATTGGGAGCGGGGTCGTGGGCGTTGCTGGTCACCTACTTGTTCTGCTTACGGCTCATCTATTTTGATCAACGATACGCCATGAGCCAGGCGCCTGAAGCCGTGGAGACACCGACGATGTCCCGCGGGAAGATATTGACCGGCTACATTCTCTCGGCCGGCGTGATTTTCTTTGCGGCGCCTCGGTTAGCGACCGTGGCCAGCGAACTGGCGGAGATTTCAGGATTGGGGCGGACGATCGTGGGGACGCTATTCGTGGCCTTCGTCACCTCGTTACCCGAGGCGGTTACGACATTGACCGCGTTTCGGATGGGCGCGGTCGATTTGGCCATCG
>CALFYU010000524.1 GCA_937952455.1 uncultured Planctomycetaceae bacterium | reverse complement strand
CTTGAAGCACATCTTTCGTGATCGGATAACCTGAGTTGCGATTCTCTTTGATTACGACGCCACCGAGATGAGCAAGGAAATCACGATTGTCGTCGCGAATAACGTAGGCGAAATCACGACACGGAACCACGACATAAACCGGCCAGCCGTGAGTTGGTGAAACAAGATCGCGGAACGCGGGGGACAAAACGAGGGAAGCCTTGAACGGTGTTTCTGCAGTGGCGATCATCCCCAGTTTGTTGCCATCAATGTCCTCAACCTCAATTTTGGTTTTGGCGACGATTGCGGCCATATTCTCTTCGGCTCGTTCAACGACTTGTTCGCGAGTCACACCCCAGTCATTAAGTATGGATTCGTTGATCCATGTAATTTGGGTGACGTCGGAAGATATGAAAACGAATACCTGATTCAGTTCGTCGGTGACGGCAGTCAACAGAACGTCGTCAAAACCCGTTTCATACTCTGACGGTTCCAGTGAGTACCGGACATTAGACCGCACATCATCCCATGCTGGCGTTTCAGCGAATAAATCGGTATCAACCTTTTCGACGAATCGCACAATGGCATCACTATCGCCGTCACGATCGTAATTGCGGCGGATGTTTTCGAGACTAACTGTCACCGTTTGGTCGTTGATTTGAATCTCGTAAAGTCCCTCCTGCGTCATGGAGTATCCGATGCCGCGTTTGTCGAGTTCGGAGCAGAAGATTTCGTCAGCAGTTTGCATCTGCGGTTCATTCGAGCAGCCGATCAACGGCAATAGGAATAGAAATACGAGCGTTTGATACAAGGTCGACGTAGAAAAACAACTTGGCTTTGGAGCGATCAGTGTATCTCCTTTGTTCTTCAAGTTTGAAGCCTGATGCATACGCCACCCATCCTCGTAAGTCGCATTTTACCAACGATATTCTCGTTTTCCACACGTCTTCGTGCGCGATAGGGTGTTTCCGTCTCGTGTCCATCTGAACCACGACCCCGCCCGCATCGCCCAACAACAACGGCTTGAACTTTCCTTCTCCAGGCATCAAAATACACCGATGGGTTTGCCGAAACCGGTTCGCAATATTTGCTATAGGGCGCGAGATGAGGCAGTTCGTTCAGCCAATAGCGAATGTGACGCGAGTTGGCGCCGCATTCGCGCTGCTGCTGCTCGCGACACGCATCGTACACGCCGAAGAACCGGTTCTCTTTGAAACGTCCGTGCAAGCCATCTTCCGCGCGAAGTGCTCCCCGTGCCACAGCGACCGCACCGCCAAGGCCTCACTGAATCTCAGCACCCCCGCCGGCATTTTGAAGGGGAGCGAATCGGGCGAAATCCTCGACGCCGAAACGCCCGCCGACAGCCTGTTGCTGCAGATGATCGCCGACGGCCTGATGCCGCCCGAGGACGAACCGCAATTGACCGAAGAGGAGGTCGCCGCCATTCGTCAATGGGTGACTGGCGGCGCCCGGTTCGCGAAATCCTCGGCGACCGACCAACCACAAGTCACCCAACACGACGTGCTGCCGATTTTGTATCTGCGGTGCACCGTCTGTCACGGACTGCGGCGCCGCGAGGCCGAGTTGGACCTGCGGACCAAAGCCTCGATGCTGGCCGGCGGCAAATCGGGCCCCGCTATTGTGCCGGGCGATCCCGCATCGAGCTTACTGTTAAAGCGCATCCACGCCGGCGACATGCCGCCGCGGCGGGAACTGGTGGCCGTGAGCATCAAGGTCATCTCCGATTCCGAAATCGAGACGCTCACCAAATGGATCGCCGCCGGCGCCCCGGAAGTCCCGGCCGCACCGGATGTCCCGGCTGAAGGCCCCGACCGGCTCGTCAGCGATGAAGACCGCGACTTTTGGGCCTTCAAACCCCCGCAACGCCATGCGGCACCGACCGTCAGGCAAGCCGACCAAGTCGTCAATTTCATCGACGCCTTTCTGCTGGCCAAGTTGGAAGCCGAAGGTCTGACCCTCGCCCCCGCGGCCGATCGGGCTACGCTGATCCGCCGTGCCACGTTGGACCTGACCGGTCTGCTGCCCGAACCGGAGGAGGTCCAGCAGTTCGTCGCCGACCCCGATCCGCACGCTTATGAAAACTTGATCGAACGTTTGCTGGCCTCGCCGCACTACGGCGAACGCTGGGGCCGGCATTGGTTGGACGTGGCCGGCTATTCCGAATCCGAAGGGGTCCAACACTCCGACAAACCCCGCCCGCAGGTCTATCGCTACCGCGACTATGTGATCCGCGCGTTCAACGACGACAAGCCTTACGACCGGTTCTTGTTGGAACAGATCGCCGGCGATGAACTGGCCGACTACGAATCGGCCGAGGCGATCACCGACGAACTGTACGACAATCTGGTGGCGACCGGGTTCTTGCGATTGGGGGTCGACGGCACGTTTGCCAATATCACTAACTTCGTCCCCGACCGCCTGGACATGATCGCCGACGAAATCGACTTGCTCTGCTCGACGATCATGGGCCTGACGATGAAGTGCGCCCGTTGCCACAGCCACAAATTCGATCCCATTCCACAGCGCGACTACTATCGACTGGCTGCGGTCTTCAAAGGGGCGCTGGACGAACACGATTGGCTCAGCCCCGAACGCAAATCCGGCGCGCCGGGCACCAGCGACCGCTATCTCCCCTATGTCACCACCGCCGAACGGACCACCTGGCAGGCAAACGAACAGCGGATCGACGCCGCCGTTCAAGCCGCACGGCAGCAGCTCTCCGAAAAACAGCAGTCGGCCGCGCAGAAACTGGTCGAACAGCGTCTTGCCGCATTGCCCGACGTGCTCCGCGACGATCTGCGGGCCATATTAGCCACCCCCGACGTCCAGCGGACCGATGTGCAGAAATACCTAGCGGAGAAATTTGAAAAACAACTCCGCATCGACGCCGAAGAACTCAAGAAGCTCGATCCGGAATTCCAAAAAGCAGCGGCCGACGCCGAAGCTGAGATCAAGAAGCTGGAATCCGAACGGCAGCCCGAACCACTGATTCGTGCCCTGTGGGATCGCGGCGAACCCTCACCGAGCTATTTGCTCCGCCGCGGCGACTATCTCAATCCCGGCCCCTTGATCACCCCGGGTGTGCCGGCGGCGCTGACGCGCGGCGATTATCAATTCAATGCGCAACCCCCCTGGCCCGGCGCAAAGAAGACGGGCCGGCGGTTGGCCTTCGCCCGCTGGCTGACGCAACCCGACCATCCACTCACCGCGCGCGTAATGGTCAATCGCATCTGGCGGCACCACTTCGGACAAGGCATCGTGCAGTCGCTGGGAAATTTCGGCCGCACCGGGAGTCCTCCCTCGCACCCCGAATTGTTGGATCGCTTAGCGGTCGAGTTTGCCGCGTCAGGTTGGAGCATCAAACAGATGCACCGCACGATGATGCTCTCAGCCGCCTATCGCCAACAATCGTCGGCCACCCCCGATCGCATTCAGCGGGATCCCAACAACCTGTTGCTCTCCCACATGCCCCTGCGGCGCATGGATGCCGAAGCGCTGCGCGATACACTCTTGCAAGTCGCCAGGCGGCTGGATCGCACGATGAATGGTCCGCCCGTCGGAGTGAACGCCCGCGCCGATGGACTGATCACCGCCGCCGAAGGGGAACAGGGATTCCGCCGCAGCATCTATGTGCTGCAGCGTCGCCGACAGGTTCCCACGATCTTGGAAAACTTCGATCTCCCGCAAATGAATCCCAACTGCATCGAGCGGGGCGAATCGGTCGTCGCTCCGCAGGCGCTGCATTTGCTTAACAACGGCCTGGTTTACGAATTGGCCGGACACTTTGCCGCCCGTGTGCGCCAAGAGGCGGGTGATGACCGACAGCGGCAAATCGAGCGGGCCTACCTCATCACATCGAGCCGCCCCCCGACAGCCGAAGAACTCGCCGTCGCCCAAACAGCAATCACCGACCTAACCGCCGCCTGGGAGCAGAACGCGGCAAAAACCGACAAACCGAAACCGCCCGAGGAGTCGGCGTTGGCCAGTTTCTGCCACGCCCTGATTAACTCCGCTGCCTACTCCTACATAGATTAACGTAAAACCGTAGGTCAGGCTCCCGCCTGACGAAAATCAAGTTGGACAATCTATCGCAAAAT
This sequence comes from uncultured Planctomycetaceae bacterium, assembly GCA_937952455.1. Taxonomy (GTDB): domain Bacteria; phylum Planctomycetota; class Planctomycetia; order Planctomycetales; family Planctomycetaceae; genus Symmachiella. The sequence continues at coordinate 3,098 of CALFYU010000524.1, read as the reverse complement.
TCGTCAAGCGGGAGCCTGACCTACTCTGACAACAAAGTAAATTCCCTCGTCGCAGCGAGGCCCCTGATTACGTGAACCACCAACCCATCACCCGCCGAAGTTTTTTCGACAGCGTCGGCCACGGCATCGCCGGCGCCGCGTTGGCACAGCTATTGAGTCACGACCTTTACGGTGAGGAAAGCCTGGCCGGCAGCGGCCCGCGTCCGCATCACACGCCGCGCGCGACGGCGGTGATCCATCTGTTCATGAACGGTGGACCGAGCCAGATGGACCTGTTCGATCCCAAGCCGGAACTGGACCGCCATCACGGTGAAGCGCATTTCGATAAGATCGCCGGCGAAGTCGAGAATCCCACCGCCGCCGGCGCGCTCATGCGCTGCCCCTACAAATTCTCCCGGCACGGCGAATGCGGCATGGACGTCTCCGACGCGCTGCCCCATCTGGCAACGTGTGCGGACGACATTGCCCTGATTCGTTCGATGTATACCGTGAACCTCACGCACGAGCCGGCGCTGTATAAAATTCATTCCGGCCGGCAAGTCGGAGGACGGCCGAGCATGGGCGCCTGGGTGACCTATGGCCTCGGCACGGAAAACCGCAACCTTCCCGCCTATGTCGTGCTAGATGATCCCCTCGGCTTGCCGATCAACGGCACGCAGAACTGGCAAGCCGGCTTCCTGCCGCCGGTTTATCAGGGAACGCGATTTCGCGCGACCGGTTCACCGGTACTCAACCTCAAACCCGATTACGAGCAGCCGGACAGCGTTGCAGCGCTCAAGCAGGACCTGATCGCCCGCCTCGACCGCATCCACGGTGCCGCCCGGCCCGGGAATCCGAACCTCAACGCGCGCATCGCCGGATATGAACTCGCGGCCCGTATGCAATTAGCCGCCGGCGACGCGCTCGACCTGACGCAGGAAACGGCCGCCACGCAAGAAGCCTACGGGCTGAACAATGAAACCACCGAGTCCTACGGCCGCCGCTGCCTGATCGCCCGCCGGTTGGTCGAACGGGGCGTGCGATTCGTACAGTTGTTCATCGACAATCAGATCTTCGACAACCACACCAATCTCGAAACCGGCCTGAAGGGCGCCTGCCAGCGAACCGATCAGCCGATCGCCGCACTGCTCAAGGATCTCAAGCAACGGGGACTTATGGATCGTACGCTGGTCGTCTGGGGCGGGGAATTCGGCCGCCTGCCGATCGCGCAGCTCCCGGCCGACAAGAACCCCAGCGGCGCGGGGCGCGACCACAACAAAAATGCCATGTGCACTTGGATGGCGGGCGGCGGAATCAAGGGGGGCACGATTCACGGCACGACCGACGAACTGGGCTTCGCCGCTGTGGAAGACCGCGTGAGTGTCCCCGATTGGCACGCCACAATTCTGCATCTACTCGGCCTGCATCACGAGGAACTATTCATCAACCACGCCGGCCTCCGTGAACGCCTCACCAGCGTGTTCGAAGCGAACGTCGTACAGAATATCCTCGCCTGACCAGATGTCGTGCGCGGGTCTCCCGACCCGCGCCGAAAGGTTGTGCGCGGGTCTCCCGACCCCGCACACTGGACGACCGTAGGTCTCCCAAACCGAGCTTGAGGGCGGATAGGCCGCAGGTTTCCCCTCGCTCCCAAACTCCGTTTGGCAACGCCCTTCCACGAAGCTCCGCATTACTCACGAGTTCCCCGCCACCATCATTTCCCCCGTGCCCAAAACGCGTTAAAGTGAAGCACCGCACGAGCATCCTATGCAAAAATCTCCCGACCTTACGAACAGACTGAGAAAGCCCCGCCGCGATGCTGATCTTCGATGCCCACCTGGATATGGCCTGGAACGCCCTGGAATTCAACCGCGATCTGATGCTGCCGGTCAGCGAAATTCGCAAGTTTGAGCGGCAATTCCAGGACATCGTGCCGGGCGAGAACACCGTCTCCTGGACCGAACTCCGCCGCGGAAACGTGTTTCTCACGATCTCCACATTGATCGCCCGACTGCATCGCAAAGACGGTGCGCGGACCTTTTACCAATCCCGCGAAGCGGACTACGGCGCCGCCCGCGGCCAGATGGCCTACTACCAGGCCATGGTCGAACGCGGCGTGCTGCGGGCAATCACCGACGCCACCACACTCGGCGCACATGTCGCTGAGTGGGAACGCGGCAATACCGACGGCTTGCCGATGGGCTACATCCTCAGCATGGAGGGCAGCCAGCCGATTCAAAATCCCGCACAAATTCATCACTGGTACGAGTTGGGCCTGCGAATTCTCGGACCGGCGCATTACGGCGAGAATCCCTACTGCTACGGCACCGGCAGCCGAGGCGGCCTCAAAGCGGACGGCCCCGCGCTGCTCAAAGAGATGGACGCCGCCGGCATGCTGCTCGACGTCACGCATCTGGCGGATCAATCATTCTGGGAGGCACTCGAGATCTTCGAAGGCCCCGTCCTGGCTAGCCATCACAACTGCCGCGCCATCGTCGACGCCGACCGGCAATTAGCCGATGACCAGATCAAAGCCCTCATCGAACGCGGCGCGGTCATCGGCGCCGCCATGGACGCCTGGATGATCCAACCCGGTTGGGTGATCGGCGTCACGCAGCCCAGCGAAGCCTGCAGCTTGTCCAAACTGGCCGACCACGTCGACCACATCTGCCAAATCGCCGGCAACGCCAATCACTGCGGCATCGGGTCGGATTTGGACGGCGGCTTCGGCAAGGAACAATCCCCCTACGACTTAGAAACAATCGCTGACCTACCCAAGTTCGCCGAGATCCTCAAAGACCGCGGCTACAGCGACGCCGACGTCGAGGGGATCATGTACCGCAATTGGGTGGACTTCTTCCGCCGGGCGTGGGGCTGACAGTAGGCGGTAGGCAGAGGGCAGTAGGCAGATTATCGACTGGTCAGTGGCCAGAAGTCTCTCAGCCCCCGGCTTCGCCGGGGGGTTGCCGTCGAATTCCAATCATCTGTATTAAAGCCCTCGTGCCTTATTCCGCACTCCCTCCGCCTACATCGCCAACAGAATGTCCTTAAGGCTCAAACCCTGCGGCGCGGAGTAGCAGCCCAGCTTCCATGCGAGGCGCACACGCGGTGGCAGCTAG
>CALFYU010000523.1 GCA_937952455.1 uncultured Planctomycetaceae bacterium | reverse complement strand
GCTGGCTCCGTAATTGCTGATGCCAAACCGCGCGGCCGCCATGCCGCGGAAGAAGGCCTCCCCGTGCACCGCTCCGTAGAGCGCGACGTTGCCGATAATGAAGTTCTCCTCGGGTACGAATGTCGATTCCGGCGGCGGATAGATCACAATTCGTCCGCCCGACAGGCCCTTGCCCACAAAGTCGTTGGCGTCGCCTGACAAATCGATCGTCACGCCGTGCACCATCCAAGCGCCGACGCTCTGGCCAGCCGAACCGTGTGCCCGAATATGAATCGTATCCTCCGGCAGCCCGTCGGGACCCCATTTCTTGGAGATCTCGTGGCTGAGCATCGTCCCCAACGCGCGGTCAATGTTTTGCACTTCGAGATCCAAGGCGACTTTCGTGCCGTCCTGAATCGCCGGCTGGCAGTCCTTGATCAATTTTTGATCCAAAACCTGATCCAGCCCGTGGTCCTGTTTGATGGTGCAATACACCTCGACGTCCGGACGCGGCTTTTTCGCAAGCGCCAGAATCGGCGTCAGATCGATACCGTCCGCTTTCCAATGCTTGATTGCGGCATCCGTTTCCAGGCAATCCGCACGGCCGACCATTTCGTTGATCGTGCGGAAGCCGAGTTGGGCCATGATTTCGCGGCATTCTTCGGCCACCATGAACAGGTAGTTCACCACGTGCTCCGGCTTGCCCTCGAACTTCTTGCGAAGCTCCTCATCCTGAGTGGCGATGCCCACCGGACAGGTGTTCAAGTGGCACTTCCGCATCATGATGCAGCCCAGCGTAATCAGCGGAGCCGTGGCAAAACCGAACTCCTCAGCACCCAACAGACAGGCAATCGCCACGTCGCGGCCGGTTTTAATCTGGCCGTCGGTTTGCAACACCACGCGGCTGCGCAAGTCATTGAGCACCAACGTCTGATGCGTTTCGGCGATCCCCAATTCCCACGGCAACCCGGCGTGCTTGATGCTCGTCAGCGGCGACGCCCCAGTCCCGCCGTCGTGGCCGGAGATCAGAATATGATCGGCGTGCCCTTTGGCGACCCCGGCTGCGATCGTGCCGACGCCCACCTCGGACACCAGCTTCACACTGACCCGCGCTGAAGGGTTTGAGTTCTTGAGGTCGAAGATCAATTGCGCAAGGTCTTCGATCGAATAGATGTCGTGGTGCGGCGGCGGGCTGATGAGTCCCACACCGGGGGTCGAATGCCGCGTGTCGGCGATAATCTTATTCACTTTATGGCCGGGGAGTTCGCCCCCTTCGCCCGGCTTGGCGCCTTGCGCGATTTTGATCTGCAATTCGTCGGCGTTCGTCAAATACCAACTGGTCACGCCGAATCGCCCTGATGCGATCTGCTTGATGGCGGACCGCTTCGAGTCGCCGTTGGGCAGCGGCGTGAAACGATTATAGTCCTCGCCTCCTTCGCCGGTGTTGCTTTTGCCCCCCATGCGGTTCATGGCGATCGCCAACGATTCGTGAGCCTCGGCCGAGATCGAGCCGTAGCTCATCGCCCCAGTGCAAAACCGCTTGACGATTTCCGCCGCCGGTTCGACTTCTTCCAGCGGAATCGGATTTCCCGGCTTGAATTTCAGCAATCCCCGCAGATAACAGTCGCGGCGATTCTGTTCGTTGACCATGTCCTTGAATTGGTCGTAAGCCGAACGGTCGCCGGTACGAGCGGCCGCCTGCAGACGGGAAATGGAATGCGGGTTCCAGGCATGTTTTTCGCCCTCAGACCGCCAATGGAATTGCCCCTCGTTGGCCAAAACCGGCAGGCGCGATTCGTCTTCGCGCTGTGGATAGCCCAAGTTGTGCCGGCGAATCGCCTCTTCGGCGAGAATATCCAAGCCGACGCCTTTAATCCGGCTGGCAGTTCCGGAGAAACAGCGTTCGATGACCTCTTCGTTCAGGCCGACCGCTTCAAAGATTTGGGCGCCCTTATAACTTTGCAAAGTGGAGATGCCCATCTTGGCCATCACCTTGAGCATGCCGTTTTTCACCGCCAGGCGGTAAGACGTCACGACCTTCTCATCGCAAAACTCTTCGCCCAAGGCCCCATCGGCGCGGCATTGCCAGAGCGCCTCGAACGCGCAATAGGGATTGATGGCGTCCGCTCCGTAACCGATCAGCAGGCAGTGATGGTGGACTTCCCGTGCCTCGGCGGTTTCGATCACGATGCCCAACTGCGTCCGCTGTTCGTTGCGGACCAGGTGATGGTGCACCGCACCGCAAGCCAACAGCGCGGAGACCGGAACCCGTTCCGGCCCGGCAGCGCGGTCCGACAGGACGACCAGGCTATACCCGTCGGCGATTGCCTGGCTGGCCTCTTCGCAGATGCGGTCCAAGGTGCCCCGCAGTCCGGCGGCACCCTCGGAACGTGCGAACGTGATGTCGATGGTGCGCGTCTTCCAGCCGCGGTGGTCCATCGCCTTGATTGCGGCCATTTCGGCGTCGGTCAAAATCGGATGTTGAATCGACAGCCGATGGCAGTCCTTTTCTTCGGTAGCCAACAAGTTGCCTTCCGAGCCGATGTAACATTCCAGCGACATCACGATCTCTTCCCGGATTGAGTCGATCGGCGGATTCGTGACCTGCGCAAAGAGCTGCTTGAAGTAGTCGTAAACCAGCCGCGGCTTGTCGCTCAAACAGGCCAGTGCGGCATCGTTCCCCATCGAGCCGATCGGGTCTTTCTGCACGCGGAGCATCGGCAGCAGCATGAATTGAATCGTCTCGGTCGTGTAACCGAAGGCCTGCATCTTCGCCAACAGATCGTCGCCGGTCGAAGGTTCCGGGGTTTCCGCGGGCGCGAGATCGGAAAGCAAAATTCGTTGGTTTTGCAGCCATTGGCCGTACGGACGGCGAGTGGCGATGTCCTGCTTGAGCTCCTCGTCGTCGATGATCCGTCCCTGTTCAAAATCGACCAGGAACATCTTGCCCGGTTGCAAACGCCCTTTGATCTTCACGTTTGCGGGATCGACGTCCAACACGCCGACTTCGCTGGCCATCACAACCTTGTCGTCATGCGTGACGTAAAACCGGCTGGGACGCAAACCGTTACGATCCAACACGGCGCCAATATAGTGGCCGTCGGTGAAGGCGATCGAGGCGGGACCATCCCACGGCTCCTGCTTTGCCGAATAAAACTCGTAAAACGCCCGCTTGGCTTCGGACATCGACTCGTGGTTCTGCCACGCTTCGGGGATCATCATCATCACCGCCTCGGGCAGACTTCGCCCGGCGTGCAGCAACAATTCCAGCGCGTTGTCGAACGTTCCCGAGTCGGAGCAGTCCGGCTCGATGATCGGGCATAGTTTCTTTAGTTCCGTGCCGAACAGATCGCTTTCCATCACCCCCTGGCGAGCGAACAGCCAGTTGGCATTCCCTCGGAGTGTATTGATTTCGCCGTTGTGGCTCATGAACCGCAGCGGCTGCGCGCGGTCCCAACTGGGGAACGTGTTCGTAGAAAACCGCGAGTGGACCATCGCCAGGTGGCTGCTGTAGTCCTCGTCCTCCAGGTCGGGGAAGTAGGGCAGCAGCTGGTCGGGGGTCAATTGTCCCTTATAAATGATGACCTTGGTCGACAGCGAACAGACGTAGAACATCAGCGCCTGCTTCATTTCGCTGGTCCGCAAAATGCGGCTGGCCATCTTGCGAATGATATAAAGTTGCCGCTCAAACGCCTCGGGATCCAGTCCATCGGCAGCGGCGATAAACAGTTGCTCCATCACCGGTTCGGTGGCACGGGCGGACGGTCCGATGTCGGCGACGTCGGGTTGTTGCGGAACCTTCCGCCAGCCGAGCACGGTTTGACCCTGGGCTTCGACCAAATCGTTGACGTGCATCTTGCACAGCTTGCGTTCTTCTTCGTCTTGCGGGAGATAGAAGATGCCGGCGCCGTATTTGCCGGGCGATGGCAACTCGCAACCCAGGTCGGTTTTGGCAACTTTGGCGAAGAATTCATGCGGTAACGCGGTTAGCATTCCGGCGCCGTCGCCCGTATTCGGTTCGCAACCACAGGCCCCGCGGTGATTCATGTGCCGCAAAATGCGGTCGGCATCCAGAATCATTTGGTGCGATTTGCGTCCCTTGATGTCGGCAACGAAACCGACACCGCAGTTGTCCTTTTCGAAGGCCGGGTCATACAACCCCTGCTTTGTCGGCCGGCCCAGTACAAATGCGGCAGCGTCGTGCGCGTGTGATTGCTGTTCCATGTCAAATCTGTCCGAAAGTGTTTGGTCGAAAATTCCGTAGACTCTGCGACGACAATTCGAGCCGTAACGGCCGTTGGCCCCAAGCAGGACCGAAACGGGTGTGTCGTCGTTTTATGTTCGCGCCGCCCCGGATCGGGGGGCGTTGAAAAATTCAGGAGATGCTAGAACCAGTTTCTAAACCCGGTTGCGCCTGTTCATGAATCTGTCATAGGAGTGTCGGTGCGACGCGTCAGAGGGTTTTGAAACCAATTGTCGTGAAAACCGCAGCACAGCGAACCGGTCAGGATGTGATGCCAACCTCTTCCACGGTTTTGGATTTACCCGTCTCATTCCCCGCGAACGATTCCGGATCCTCATGCAGCAGTTCGATAAACTTCGCCACCGCGTTGCTCAAAACCTTGTGACGTTTGTGCACGATTCCCAGCGGTCGCACCCATGTCACGTTGCTCAAACGAATCGCCGCCAGCGAACCGATGTCGACCTCGCGGCGGACTGACGAGATCGGCAGCAGCGAAACGCCGGCACGGATTTCAAAGTCCCGTTTGGTGGTCTCCATGTTGTCAAACGCGTGGACAACGTTCACCGATATCTTCAGCTCCTTCAGCCAGCGGTCGATCATCTTGCGGATCGTCAATTCGGGAGTGAACGCGACGTAAGCTTCGCCGCTGAGTTCCTCGATCGCCATCTCGCTCCGCGTCGCCAATCGATGGTCGGGCGCGGTCACCAGCACCAGTTCCTGTTCTTGCCAGGGAATGCTGGCTAACTCCGAGTTGGTTTGTGGAAACGAAACCAACCCCAAGTCGACTTCGTCGTTGATCACCGCTTCGTAGATCTCGTCCGGATGTCCGAAGTCGATTCGCAAGGCGGCCTCGGGATACAACTCCTCGAACCGCCGCACATAGCAATCCATCTGGTACAAGCCGACCGAATAGATCGCCGCCACGCGGACCGGGCCGACCACCTTATCCTGCAGCCGGTGAACCTGATCTTCCATCGCGTGGAACGATTCCAATAGCTTCCGGCAGCCTGAGAAATACAGATTGCCGGCCGGCGTCAATTCGAACGGCCGCTTCGACCGAGCGATCAACTGCGCGCCCAGACGCTCCTCCAGCGACTGTACCGCCTGGCTGACCGACGATTGCGACACGCGGAAGACCTCGGCAGCCTTGGAGAAGCTCCGTTGCTGGACGACTTCACAGAAGATTTCTACGGATCGAAGATGCATGCGGCACAGATTATAAGAAACGGTGATATGACGCTATTGGGAATATCAAAAGAGATGATAGTCTACGGAGAGAGCGGCACGCCGTCAAGCAATGGGAAAGGAATTGCAACTCCCCCAATCGCCACGGGTTACGTCCAGCCCGCCTCACGGGCGCGACGAATTCACAACTTGAATCCAAGCAATCACTTACAACGCATTCTTATCGCCAGTCAACAAAAACGCGACTCGGTCTACGAGTCGCGTTTTATGATAAATGGTCGTTTCCGCAGTCATTCCAACCGCTATTTGGTGGCCGCGTTGAGCATTTCGATGAACTTCTTGACCAATTGGGTGTTGTTCATCCACACGCCGGCCGTGACTAGGTTTCCGTCGGTAACGACAGGTTCGTCCACATAGGTCGCCCCGCCCTGTTCTGCATCAAGCGCCCCCTTGGGAACCGTGGTCACGGTTTTCCCCCGAATGCAATCCGCTGCCGTCAGGATCTCGATGCCGTGACAGACCGAGGCCACCGGTTTGCCCGCCTCGAAGAAATGCCGCGTCGCCTTGAGCAGGTCTTGGTCATACCGCAAGTATTCCGGTGCGCGGCCGCCGGAAACGAATAGCCCGACGTACTCCGTCGGATCGATGTCGCGAAACGCGATCTCGGCCTTAATGTGATAGCCCGGGCGTTCCTGCGTAATATCCCACGGCACATCCGGGTTGGGCGGAATCTCGTGGAGGACCATATGGTAAAGGCGCGCTTCGGGACCGGCGACAACCACTTCATATCCATCCTCCGGCAAGCGGAAATACGGATACATCGTGTCCATCACCTCGGTCGCGTCGCCAATCGGCATCAAAACTTTGGCCATAACTGTTGGTTCCCGTCTGCAAATTGCTGAATGGGGTGGTTGGGGAATCGGTTAACCCCCCAGCGAAGCCGGGGGCGGAGGGAATCGAATCGTCGTCCAGTAGCCCCCGGCTTTGCCGGAGGGTGGCACCGCCAAGTTGACAGCGGAAAAAATTAGCGAGCGTCATCCGCCGCCGGCAGGATTCCCAGGTCCTGCAATTTGGCGCGGCATTCGTCCCGTTCGCGGCAGCGTTTCAAATCGCGCCACGTTTCATCTTGAGCGGCGAGAAAGTCTTCCTCGGTAAAATCGCCGGACTTTTGCAATTGCATCAATCGCCGAATCACGCCGGCGTCGAGCCGCGTGAGGAATCTCCCGCCCAGCCGATAATCCTCGAATGCCTCCCAGACGACCGGGAATAACGGCTTAACAATATTTTCTCCAATCGCGGCAGAATAGAGGCGAATTTCCTCCTGAGCGTGCGAGTCCATCCGCAACGCCAAAAAGTGCAGCAAGTTGTGCAGGTCGATCTTCCAATACGCCTCGGTATAGGTCGCCAGCGGAAGATCCTTGCGAGCTTGTTCGCGGGCCACGCCCGCCTCCAGCCGTTCATTGTATAATTCGCGGGCCTGCGCCTGGAATTTTGACTCCGCCGCCGTCAGCCGCTCGCCGATTTCCACCGGTAACGGTTCACCGCTCCCCTGCCGATTTTGTTCGGCCTGCTTTCGCCATTGTGTGGGGGCGGTGGCTTGGGCGGCATCGATCGCGACGGAATAGCGCGTGCTGTATTCGTTGACGTTCGCCGTGCGGTGCCGGATCCATTGCCGCCAGCAATCCATCGGCACACGGACCAGCAGCTTGATTTCCGCCATTTCAAACGGCGTTGTGTGCCGATGCCGCAGCAAATACCGGATCAGCGTGCGGTCATCAGAAACCCGCTTCGTTCCCTCGCCGTAGCTCACGCGGGCGGCCTGCACGACGCTGCCGTCATCCCCCATCACGTCGACCAGACACACGAACCCGTCGTCCAGGACGGGAAACTTCGTCCATCGCAGCTTTTCAACTATTTCGGTTCGTGTCGTCATCGCAACGTTATGTGGGTTTTGTTGGTTTCAATAGGGCCGGCTGCCGCGCGAATGCCGCCGAAAAGACCTTCCCCTAAATAGCAGCCCCGGCGTCAAGATTCCAGTCGCTGGCGGAGGGTCAACGCTGCCTGAACACCCAGCAGTGTTTTTACCTCGTCAAATGTCATCAATTGATCAGGGTTTACGTCGATTCGTCCTTTGGCGAGCACCGCTTCGGTCATCCGACGAACTGCGGCGCCGGTGGCGAGCAGACCGGCAATGGGGCAGACGGCGATTTTGTAGCCCATTTGCTCCAATTCGGCGAACGGAACCACCGGCGTCACTCCTCCGGTCAACATGTTGGCCAACAGCGGCGCCGGGACTTCGCGGGGGATCTGCCGTAACTGCTCCAGGGTCGTCGGCCCTTCCACGAAGCAGACGTCGGCTCCCACTTCAAAAAAGCGATTCGTACGTTCAATTGCCGCATCGACCCCATCAATGGCCAACGCGTCGGTGCGGGCGAAGAGCACAAAATCAGTATCGCGCCGCGCATCAATTGCGGCGCGAAGCTTCATGACCATCTCGTCAGTTGTAATGATCTCCTTGCCCGCCAGGTGCCCGCACCGTTTGGGATGCACTTGATCTTCCAAGAGCATCCCCGCTGCGCCGGCAGATTCCAACTGACGGATGGTGCGGGCGACATTATGCAGATCCCCATGCCCGGTGTCGCCGTCCGCCACGATGGGAATCGACACCCGGTCGGTCATCCGCCGCACGGCATCGACCATCTCCGTGAGCGTCATCAAACCGACGTCCGGCAAACCGAGCGACGAGGCGGACACGCCGAACCCGCCGGCAAATAGCAGCGGGACCCCCGCCTGTTCCATCACCATTGCCGAAAAAACGTCGTGCGCCCCTAGGCTTGGCACGATTCCCGGTCGTTTTAAAAGTTGCCGTAGAGCGGTCGTCGGTTTCACGGTGCGTCTCGTGGCGAGGATTCTTCATGCGAACGGCGAGCCGCCATTGTAATTGGCGCAACAACTGCAGGCCACTCTGTGTGCCACAGCGAATACCGTCTGCCCTTGCATGGCTGCCGGTTGGTTGTCACTATTTCGGGACAATGTCAAAATAGCCCGGAACGATCGAAGTTGTCGCGCCGCGTCCAGACCTACCCGTCTTGAACCAAAACACCCGTGGTAAAAACCAGAAAACCGGCTGCGCCGGGCGGTGCCCCGGCCAGGATTCTCAGAGATGTCAGATGAGTTGATCACCAAACAACAGGATTTTGTGGAACTCTGCGAACATCTTCGCCAATCGGGCCTGGTGGCGTTTGATACGGAATTTGTCTCGGAATACACATTCCGCCCCCAACTCTGCCTATTGCAATTCGCCACGACCGACCGGCTGGTGGCTGTCGATCCATTTGAGATTGACGATCTCAACCCCTGGTGGGATCTGATGACCGATGACCAAACGACCGTCGTCGTCCACGGCGGTCGTGAGGAAGTCCGCTTCTGCATCAATCTGGCAGGCCAGCGCCCGCGGAAGCTGATCGACGTACAAATCGCGCAGGGTTTGATCGGCCCGAGTTTTCCGCTGGGACACTCCGCGCTGCTCAGCCGCGTGTTGGGGGTGGAAGCCGTCGGCAAGGAGACCCGCACCGACTGGCGCCGCCGTCCGCTTTCGGACAAACAAGTGCACTATGCCATTGAAGACGTGCGGCATCTGTTGGACGTCTGGAGGACGCAAAGCGCGACGTTGAAAAAGCGGGGCCGCACGAGTTGGGCCGAGGCCGAATTTGAGCGGATGATCGACGAGATCGACGAAGAACGGACGCGGGAAAACTGGCGGCGATTGTCGGGCGTCAATTCGCTCCGCTCCCGCGAATTGGCCGTGGCTCGCGAGTTGTATGAATGGCGCAGCCGCGAAGCCGAATCGCGGGACCGTCCGGCGCGTAAGATTCTTCGTGACGACTTGGTGATCGACATTTCCAAACGGCAACCGCAAACGGTCAACGATCTGCTGGCCACGCGCGACATGAACCGCGGTCCGTTTTATCGCGATATGGCCCCGGCGATTCTCGAAGCGATTGCCCGCGGCCGCAGCCTCCCCAAAGCGCAGTGGCCCAAACAAATCCGTAAGGAGAAGGAACGCGACGAGCAGATTCTGGGAAAACTGTTGTCGATCGCGTTGGCCAATCGTTGCGCCGAACAAGAAGTCGCCATGCAGTTGGTCGGCACGACCTCTGACCTGAAGCAACTGGTCCGCTGGCATGTTTACGACGAAGGACGCGGCGCCGCTCCCCGCATCGCCCAAGGCTGGCGCGCCGAGGTCTGCGGCGACCTGCTGACCGATTTGCTCGACGGAAAGATCACAATGCGCGTCGGAGATTTGGCATCCGACCACCCCATTGTGTTTGAAAGAGTGGAATAGGCGTTCCCTTCTCCTGCCGTTGACCGTCATAGTCGGCACAGACCGTCCCCGGCACTCCGCGTTGGCGAGATCACCTGGATCGCTGCTTGCTGACGGCTGGTGGGAAAACTAGACTTGCGACGCGATACGATCCCCCCGGCGCTCACGGACGTCGCCGTTTTTCCCAGCCACGAAAGACGCGAGAGCTCATGTCCCCTGCCAACGTGCTAGACGCCGCGCCGGCGTCGGATGCGGCCGTCGAGGCCCCCGTGACTCCTCCGGAACCATCGCAGCGGCGCGTGATCCTCGCGGGACTGATCGGCAATGTGATGGAGTGGTACGACTTTGCCGTCTATGGATATCTCGCGACCGTGATCGGCCGCTTATTTTTTCCCGACGGCAATCCTTCGGTCTCGGTGATCGCCGCCTTCGGCGCCTTTGCCGCCGGATTTTTGGTACGGCCTCTCGGCGGACTCGTCTTCGGCCGGATCGGCGATTTGATCGGCCGCCGGCATGCGCTGACGCTTTCCGTGTTGTCGATGGCCATTCCCACGGTGCTCATCGGCATTTTGCCCACATATGCCACCATCGGTATGGCGGCGCCGATTTTGATTGTGCTGCTGCGGATCGTGCAGGGACTCTCCGTCGGCGGTGAATACACAAGTTCCTTGATCTTCCTGGCGGAGCACGCACGGCCCAATCGCCGGTCGCAGACGTCGGTCTGGGGCATGTGGGGCGCGACCGCAGGTTGCCTACTCGGGTCGGGTGTGGCGGCAGTTGTTTCCAACCTGCTGACCGACGCGCAACTCATCGGCTGGGGTTGGCGGATTCCCTTTTTGGTGGGGGCACTGGTTGCAGTGACCGGGTATCTGCTCCGCCGCGGAATTCACGCCGAAGCGCCGCTGGGCGCCAGCAAACGTCCCGTGCGGGACACGTTCGGCAAGCATCGCTGGGCGGTGCTGAAGGTGGCCCTGTTGAACCTCAGCAACGGTGTCAGCTATTACACGGCGTTTGTCTACTCGGTGACCTACATCAAATCAGTCGATAAATTCTCTGAAGGGGTTGCCCTAGATTTGAACACGGCCAGCATGGTCTTGCTGTTGGCCCTGCTGCCGGCGGCGGCGTGGCTGTCCGATCGCATCGGCCGCCGCCCGTTGATCATCGCCGGCAATTTGATTCTCACCGTCGGCGCGATCGGACTATTTCACCTGATGGACAGCCCCAACCGGGCGACGATCTTCCTCGGCGAAATCGGATTCGTGATCGCCGTGGCCCTGATCGCCGGAGGCGTGGTGGCTGCGAACGTGGAACTGATGCCGGTCGAAATCCGCTGCACCGGGCTGGCGTTCGCTTACAACGCCGCCATCGGTTTTTTCGGCGGCACCACACCGCTGATCGCCGCCAGCTTGATCTCGACCACCGGCAATCCTATCGCTCCGGCGTGGTGGGTGATGGCCACAGGCGCCGTGTCTCTGGCGACAGCGCTGTTCTTCGTGCGCGATACCGGCCGCGAGCCGCTGGCGTAGGGTGCGTCACTGCTTCAGTGGTCAGTGGCCGGTGATCAGTGGCCAGAGGTTGGTGGTTGCCCGTCCAGCGACATGGATCCTCCAACCCTACGGTCTAAGGACGAAAGCCTACAGTCTCATGCAGACCGTGCAGGGTCGGGAGACCCGCGCACAACGTGCCCGAGCGCGGGCTACTTCGGCAGCACGATGCCCATATCGGGTGGAGCGGGGGCGTCCGGTTTCTCGACGCAATCCCCGCCGTCGTCGACCTCGTCGCTGCCGATGCTGTATATGACAATCCGCGAACTTTCCACCCGGTAGCGCAGCGGCCGGCCGTCAAAAGGATCGACGAGTTTTGACGCCGATTCGCCTGTGGGTCCGAGCAGCTCCGGCGGGATGGCCGACAGCGATTCCGGGAATTGCCCCTGCGTTAGCCGATACCGCTTTGCGGCGATTGCCGCATTAGTGAACCGTTGCCGCGCCGTAGCGCGGGCGGTTGCGACAATGACCGCATCGACGGCCGGTAAGAGTTGCAGGACGATACTGTCGACGGCCATCAACCCTTTTTGTCGCTGGTTGGAGAACGCATTGATCTGGTCCCGATATTGGAAGATCTCCGCCGGCGTGCCGTCGAAGGCGGCGATCGACTGGTCGAAGAAATCGAGCGCCGTCTGCTTGCTGTCCCCGCGCAGCGGGCCCAAAGTCATGCGATCCAGTTCGGTCAGCAGAAGCACCCGTTCGCCGTACAGGGCGCGAGTCGCTTCTTTCGAGAACTCTGCCGTACCGATCGCGGTCTCTAGCGACGCCAGATCGTCATCATCCCAGTCGCAGTGTGGCAGCAGTTTGTCGACGGTGTCACAGCCGATGGCATGAATGGCGATGCGCACCAGCTGTGAAATTAACACCGGTTCGCCCCGCAGTGCGTCGGAGAGGGCAAACATTGCTCGCACATCCTGCAGCGCGCGGGCATCATCGCCCCGATGGGCGGCGACATGGGCATCGAGCAATAGAATCCGCGCCGCTTGCCGGGAGTTTTGCGTGTATTCCAGGAGTGTGTTAAACCCTGCGGAAAAATCGACCGGAAACCGCACCTGTCCATTGGAACCGGCTTCCGCGCGGGCCAGTTTCAATTCGTCTTCGAATCCGGCAAGCAACTCCGCGACCGCGTCCAACTGTGCCCACTGGGTGCCCGGCGGCGGAATGGGGGTCGGTCCCTCGCCGACGATGGGAAGGTCTTTCATCACCTCCGTTTGCTCCGGCGTCGGCGCCGAGACGCCGTCGATCACCTCCACCCAGGTGCCGGTCGTATTGGCGACCCCCACGGGAACGCGATAAAACTCGTTCAATTCTGCGACATTGGTCGGCAGACCCTCAGCCCGCAGCGAATCCAACCGGGCGGTGATCGCCGCATGATTTGCGTACCACACGTACCCCATCAAGGTGAACGTCACAGCCAGCAGCACGCCCAATGCCAACAGCATGAGCTTAGCGGTGGAGCGGGACGAAGTTTTCGGCGGCTCTTCCAAGGCGTATTCCTCCTGCGGAGACCAATCGGACAGCGCCCGCGCCGGCGGACAATGATGCCTATGCAGAGGGATGGCTTGGAAGGGGGGATTTGTCTATGGGCTAGGGTGCGAAACGGAAAATACTGCGGGAATGGCGCATGGGGTGATTAGTTTTGCCGTGCCGATCGGGCATCCGAGCCGCCGCACATACTCGTGAAACGTCACAATCCGATAAATCAGGATTCTATCCCATATTAGGTTCCCCTATTTCGCCGGCGTTTCGTGCTAAGAACGAATCGTACGCGAAGCTCCGTTAGCATCTCGAACGTATTGCAGTATGGAACGTTGAATTCGAGGCAAACATTCGGCATGGGGACACGTCTTTTCGCGTCCGGCGCAAATTCTTCATGCGACACGACGGTCAGTCCATTGGACTTCGCATAGGCAATCACCCAGCCGTCGGCGACATTGGCAAATTCGGCCTTTGCTTCTTGACTAAAGCCTTCAGAATTGACCCATACAAGCATATCCCGGTACGTGTCGATAACGGTTTTGTCTTGCGTTTTTTTGAAGAATGATTTTGGGACTTCCTTTTCTACCCAATCGCTAAGCCGATCCTTTTGGCTCTTTAGTTCGTCGAGGATTCGATCGATGCTCACGACCTCGCCAGATCGGTGAGTTGAGATCAAGGCCGTCCAGAATCCCGGACATATCTCGAAGCCATAGTAGCGATTCTTTGCCTCGATAAACGTGTTGGCATCCAACACGTATTTGGTCTTATTGCCGCTCATTCTTTGTCCTTGCAAGAACGAAATCGGCATAGCGATTGATTGTATCGCCCGTTACACCCGTTACGCGAAATGTTTGTTGGTAGTTTAATCGCCCCTCGCGCGTTGCACGAACGACCGCACTCGAGAATCTCTGGCCAAGTCGACTGGCAAGGGTCGCATGAAAGTTTCCGCCTCGCTTCTTTTGCAACTTTCTCTGCGATTTTAGATTTAGAAACTCTTGACGATCGGATTTATAGAATTCAAAAAACTTTTCGCGGTTGATCAGTTTCAGATCAAGAGCACGTCGGGCTGCAACAACCGGACTGACTTTGAATCGGCGAGCGACTTCATGAAACGGCAGTGCTTGGCCGCTGACGTTCTTCCAGATCTGAAGCAGCTTATATTCCGGGATCAAAAATTCTGCGGCAACGGCATTGCAAAATCGTTCCGTCGAATCACGATGCGGCATCATATTCACCAAATTGAAGATGCCGTCCGTGCCAATTGCAACATGCGTCAATTCATGGGCCAAAGTGAACATCCGTGCGGATTTCGAATCGGCATCGTTTACAAAGATGGCGGGCGCGATGGGATCGCAAAGAACGAATCCCCGAAACTCCTCGGGATCGATTGGACGATGGTTGTTTAGCCCAACAACGCTGTTACTAAATACGAGAATGCCAATTTGCTCGATCGCACTTCGCAAGGTTTTTAGCGCAGATTCCCACGTACTCAGTGTTTCAGCCCAATCTGGAGCCAGATCAAGCTCTTTCCGTATTCGCTGAGCAAGCGTTTTGACATTTCGGATGTGCCGCCCACTTCCGACGAATGGCAATTCGCCTTGACCTTCCTCGATCAAGAAATCTCGCATAAACGCTTGGCGACGCTGAATCTCATAGATTGTGTCGATTAGGTTGGGACTCGGTCGCCTAATCGACGCATCGCCCACAGTACGAAAGTCAGGAATCGGCAATTCCTCGTCTGGAGGCTCGTCAAGCAGCAAGAGGCCAAACGGGGTCATTGTCTTGCGTGCAAAATCTTCCAATTGTCGCAACGTGGGTTGTCGGACTTCGGAGATCCAGTCCTCTAGCTTTGGAAATCTTTCCGTCAATACATCGTGTGATACGCCTGAACGATCGATCGCCCAACGGATGAGCTTTGGATTGACCGAAACGGTTGGCATTCGATCACCTACTCAGGAATCGCTCATGAGGGCACTCAAAGTTCCGCTCATGCTGACTTGGAACGCTTTAGCCACTGTCTCCAAGACTGATGTATGAGTTGCCGCGTTCGCACGTTGGAGATCCTGCGAATCCGCCATCCGTAGCCGCACCTTCAAGACTCCGCCGACTCCGGCGTCCGCACGCCCAGCAGGGGCAGCATTTTGCGGATTTCGTTCGGGCTGAACAGGCCGCTCAGGTTTTGTTCGACGGCCGGAGAAATATTCCAGCGGCCCAACGCCTCGAACATCGGGTCGAGGTCTTCATCCTCCAGCCCGTACCGCTGTTTCCATTCCCGGCATTCTTCGG
The DNA here is from genome assembly GCA_937952455.1 of uncultured Planctomycetaceae bacterium. Taxonomy (GTDB): domain Bacteria; phylum Planctomycetota; class Planctomycetia; order Planctomycetales; family Planctomycetaceae; genus Symmachiella. The sequence continues at coordinate 5,372 of CALFYU010000523.1, read as the reverse complement.
GCGGCATGTCCATGAACTGGCTAATCAAAAGAAAATCGCCCTCGTTGGCGAGGCTCAGATGCAACTGCTGCAGCGATTCGGCCAGTTCCTGGCCGACGTCGATTTGCGCGTCCAACGGGCCGCCGCTGAGCAGCGAGGAGACCAGTTCGGGATTGTTCTGCACGATGTAAGACGCCGTTTCGCAGGCGGCGTAGATCACGCTTTCGTCGATCAGGCTGGCTTCGTACGGTTTCTCCGCGACGTGCTTGCTCCAGGTTTCGGCCAGCAATTCAATTTGAACGTGCGGAGGCACTTCCCGCAGAAACGGGACTTCGGTGAGAAAACCTTGGCTCTCCAGATCGACGTCGGGAAGTTGACGCGACAATTCAATGAATTGCATCGTCGCTACCCCCGCCATCCGAAATGACAAGTAGCTCAAAACCGTTCGCGGCAGTTGTTGTTGATTGATGTGAATCATGCCTTCCATCATCCCATAGCGGGGGAACGACGGTCAAGTACCAAGTCGCGGCTTGAACGATTTCCTAAAAACCGCCCGGACGCCGCTAGATTCTTTTTATCAAAGCGGCCGGGTTTGCCAAATCGGGCGGGATCAGCCAACACGTATGGGCCAATCGCTGAGACGACCATTCTGGGAAAATCCACGGAAAACGATTTGCCAAACCGCAAATTATCGGGTCACTTCCAGGCCCAATTCTGCCATCAACATTTGCATATCCTTCCAAACCTCCTTCTTCATCGAGGGGTTGCGCAGCAGGTAGGAAGGGTGATAGGTGCACATGACTTGCGCGTCGCCGTGCCGGTGGAATTTTCCCCGCAGCTTGCCGATGGAAACCGTGGTGTCCAACAGGTTCTGCGCGGCGACGGCGCCCCAACAGACGATGTATTCAGGATTTATGATTGCCAGTTGCCCGTCGAGGTATTCGCGGCAATTGGCCGCTTCGTCGGGCAAGGGATTCCGGTTACCCGGCGGGCGGCATTTGAGGATATTGCAGATATAAATCTCGTCACGTTTCAGCTGACTCGCCTCGATGATCTTGTCCATCAACTGCCCGGCGCGGCCCACAAAGGGAATGCCTTGCCGGTCTTCATCCGCTCCGGGTGCCTCGCCGATGAATAGCACGCGGGCCTGGGGATTTCCCACGCCGAATACCGTTTGCGTGCGCGTTTCGGCCAGTTCCCGGCACCGCGTACACCCGGCCACAGTTTGACACAGCGTGGCCAGTTGCTGTTTCGGATTGCCGGTTTGTGTCGAAGTTGTCGATCGCGGCATCGTGGGAGTCCGTTCCGGCGTAGGCGTTTCTGAGGGGGGCGATTCGACCGGTGCGGCGACGACGCCCGTTCCGCGGGGAAGTCCCGTGACCCCCGCGCGGCGCAGCCCGCGAATTTGTTGGAGCACGACCCGCTTCAGCGACTCGCCGCCCATTGCGTCCCTATCTGTCCTAATACTTGGAAATTGATTCGCGCCGCTGTCGCCCGGGCTACGTCTTGCCCACGTTATTGATTTTCTCCGCCCACCACAAGCGCCACCTGTCGCGGTTGTAGGAAAAGTCCTCGTTCGTCAACGTCTTCAGCGCCTGCAGCACAGCCGCGTTTTTCTGTGTCCGTTTAACGATCTTTGTCTTCTTCCGCAATTCTGCCCCGGGATCGTGAGGCGGGATGACGACCGCTCCGTACGGCAATTGTCCGGTCATTAACTGCAACTCCAAATCGGGCGGAAGCCCGGACGTGAGGGGCATGGGACCGCCGTTGGCGGCAAAACCGATTGTGTTGGAGTTGTCGGTCACCACCACGCGGTAACGGTGAGTCGTGACCAATGCATCGATCAACTGCGGAACGACTTGATCGTTCCCCAGTTGCGCAAGCGCCGTGGCGGATCGCCCCACGACGACGTTTAACTCGCTTTTCAGACCCCGCACGAAAGCGGCGATGGCGTCGTTGTGTTGTTGCTCGGGAATGGCGGCGACCGCTGCGCTGCGCACGTGCGGCTGACTGTCAAACGCCGCCTGATAGATCAATGCCTGGAGCGATTCGGGGCTTTGCATGCGGCCGAGAATTTCGACATACATCTCCCGCAGCGACGATTGTTGGTGGTCGCGAAACCGCTGGGACAGAGCGGGAATCGCCTGCGAATCGGTGATCCCGGTTAATTCGTCGTATGCCTTCTTCCGGAGCTCAACCCGTTCGCCGGTGATCCAGGTATGCCACATTTTGACTTTCTTGTGCCACTCCCTTTGCGCTTCCTCCGCTTGGCGGTCGTCCTTGATCTGTTCCAACTCCTGCGGGAAGACGTATCGCCCGCGGTACAGAACTTGACCTTGCGATTTCATGTACTCTTCGCGGGACATCCACTGGCCGTCGTATTGTTGGTGCCCCAAGCCCCGCCGCGCCTCTTCGTGCTGGGGGTTGAGTTCCACAATCCGCTCCAGGTGGTCTCGCCGCCGCGAGAGGAGCCGCCGGTCGCGGCACCACTGGGCAAGCTCCCATTGGCCATCAACCGTGTCGGGAGCCGACCGCCGCAAGGTTTCGTATTCTTCTACCACCAGCCGCCGGCGTTGGATGGATTCGACTTCCGCGCGGTCGATGGTGACCAGCGATCCGCTGAGTGTCTTGACGATCACATCGCGGCGTTCCACTCCTGTGCTACGCGGGTTTCGCTGAATCTGCCCGCGGACTTCACCGCCGTTTTTGAGAGTCACCACGTCGGCGCGGAGCAGCACCGGCAGTGCACAGAAAACACAAGCCAGACCCAACCATGCGGGCCAACCAGATCGAGGCGTCATGGTTTTGCTCATCCCGAAAACGTGTTCGAGGGCTGTCGTCCTTAGAACCAGTTTCAAAGCCCGGTTGCGCCTGTTCGTCAATCTTTCACGCAGACGTTTGTGAGACGCGTCAGACGGTTATGAAACCAGTTGTAGTGCTTAAGGAGCGGCCGCGAGCGCGATTGCTGGCAATGCAACGCACGGCCCGCGCAGCTCTAAGTGTGGCAAATTCCGCCGACTCGTCAAGGGGCGCCCCGCCGCAGCGGATGTGCCGCAGGCGTGTGTCAATCGCGTTCCGGTTCCGGCGGTTTTGCGAATCGTGCTGGTATTATAGACGCGACCCATTCTCCCGTTGCCAAGGCGGTGGAAACGGTTGGCAAGCCGAGAAATTGTCGCCGCTGCCGTTTTTCTCACGGGAAACTCTGGCTTTGACGATGACAGCATGGCTAGAATGGGTGAAATAGAGGTTCCCGCGATCCTTGTGACTACCGGACCCATGTGTAATTGCCGTCGGTTTCTGCGTTAGTCATTGGGGCGACGACCGGGATGTTGCGAGCCGGCAAGTTCGGGCAACCGGCCGCGCGGAACCGCGTCCGCTACGCAAATCGATGCGTGCCCGAACCGCCGAGACCATAAATAAACAGAAACCGCCGGTGACCGACCGCCGGCGACGGGGGAATTGTCGCATGTCGCAGTTCGGAAAAGTCAGCCTGCTGTTGTTGGGAATTTTGATCTGGACGTCGCCGGCGACGGCCCAATCCCGTTCGCGCGTCGGATCGGGTTTGATTCACCAGAAGGTCCTTGAGCGACAAGGCCTGACCCGCAGTTGGTGGGCCCAGGCGGTGATGAATTCTCATCGCGACAAATTGCGGCACCTCACCAACGACCTTGACAACGTCTACGCACAATGCACCAACGGCATCATGACTGCCTTTGATGCCGAGACCGGACGTAAGAAATGGGCTCAGCGATTCGGCAGCGGCGACGGACCCTCGATGCCCGCCTCATCCAACGACAAGCATGTGTTCGTGTGGAGTGCGGTCACGCTGTACGTCATGGACAAGGAAACGGGTCGAATCCTCAAGGAGTTCGACCTGCCGGGACAACCCAGCACCAGCGCCGTCGCCGACGAAGAGCAGATTTATCTCGGCTTTCTGGACGGCAGCATGTACGCCTTCGACATCGAATCGGGCGCGATCAATTGGCGATATCGCACGAGCAAGCGGATCGTGGTGCCGGCGCTGCCGCATTCTCACACGGTGCTTTTTGCCAGCACCAACGGAGTGTTGTATTCCGTGGACGCTTTGACCCGCGAAACGGTTTTCCAATTCGAGTCCGATAGCCGAATCACCGCGCCAATGGCCGTCTACAAGGATCTAGTGTTGTTGGCGTCGGAGGACTATAAGCTTTACGCACTGAATATCAACAACGGCGGACAAGGCTGGCGGGTTCCATTCCTCTCCGGGGAACCAATTCAACAAGCGCCGGTCGTGATCAAGGACGACGTCTATCTAGTCCCCGAACATCGCGGCTTGTTCCGGATTGCCGCCGCCACGGGTGACGAACACTGGTATCAGCCCGGAATTCGACAGCTCTTGTCTCTCAGTCCACAGTTCGCCTACGGCGTGGACGAGCTCAACCGGCTGATCGTGCTCGACGGGGAGACGGGAGAGAAGGTGGGCGGCATTTCGCTGGGCCCGGCGTCTATCCATTTAACGAACAAATTCACCGACCGCGTCTACGTCGCCACGCCGACCGGCACGATTGTCTGCTTGCGAGAAACCCAGCGGGACTTGCCGCTGTATCACAAAAACGCCGACCAGCAGCCGCTGATGCCGCAGTTCGCTCCGGAACAGGCAGCCAAAGCGGAAGCGGCACCGTGAATGAAGGCGTAAGGCTTGAGGGGACAGGCTTGAGAACATAAGGCTTTAGGCTTTAGACCGCAGGCTTGAGGGTTGGCGGGGCTTGCCCGTGCGACCTTCGAAAGCCAATCTTTCTGCCTACTGCCCTCTGCCTACCGCCTACCTTTTAAGCCAACACTTCTTGGACAATGCGGCCTTCGACATCGGTGAGCCGCATATCGCGGCCGCCGTGGAAGTAGGTCAGCAGTTCGTGGTCCAAGCCCAACAAGTGCAAGATCGTGGCGTGCAGGTCGTGCACGTGGACTTTGTTTTCCACAGCGGCGAAACCGAAGTCGTCGGTGGCCCCGATTGTCTGGCCCCCTTTGACACCGCCGCCGGCCAGCCAGGCGCTGAAACCGCGCGGGCTGTGATCGCGGCCTTTGCCGTTTTGCGCCGTCGGCGTGCGGCCGAATTCCCCCGTCCAGACGACGAGCGTGTCATCGAGTAGACCCCGCAGTTTGAGGTCCTGGAGTAAACCGGCAATCGGCTTGTCCGTGTTGCCGCAATGTTCCTCGTGATTCTTGTTCACGTCGCTATGCGCGTCCCAGGTCTGCTCCGAGTGGCCGCCGCCGGAATAGACCTGCACGAACCGCACGCCCCGTTCCACCAACCGACGCGCCAACAGGCACCGCCGGCCGAACTTCTCGGTCTGCTTGTCACCCAGCCCGTACAATTCGTGCGTGGCGGCCGATTCGCTCGAAATGTCGACCGC
>CALFYU010000522.1 GCA_937952455.1 uncultured Planctomycetaceae bacterium | reverse complement strand
CCTTCTTCAATTTGCCCGAACAAGAGCCGCACGAAAGCGCCGGATTGTGGCCGCTCCCGCACATTTGTTGCTCGACGCTCACCTAGTTCGTGCGCGGCGTAATACCTTCCCACCTCAGCCGATACATAAAACGCCCGCCGGTGGAATCGCCAGCCGGCGGGCGTTGTCATCGTGTCGAATTGTCTCGTCCGTTGCGTGGATCCCCGCTCCCCTGGTGCAGCATCCTCTGCTATGTGTCAGGTAGTATTACCATCGGCGAGCACGAATCCCGCAGGGTTTCCTGCGGAATCGGCATATTGCTGCATGAAAAATCAAAGTGGTTGCACCACTAAGAATTGAAGCCGGCGACTTCCAACTGGTCGTGGCTGTCCGACGGATCCAGGATCACGGTCTCTTCCAACGAATCGATCTCGGAATCGTCCTCGTCGTTGATTTCGGCGTTGCGGGCTGTCACCGGGGTCAACTCAAAGCAGCCGCGACTGGTCTCCACGAAAAACTGCCGAAACCACATCATCTCCTGCACGTGCGATTGAGCGTCATATAGCCGGATGCCGATCCCCCGCTCGTACCAGTCAAACAACAATCCGAAAAAGCCGCTGGGGATGTATTTGACCGCACTCATGTCGATCCCCACATTTTTGTGCTTCGCCCCGTCCACAAGTCGCGTGAACATCTCCCGGATGAGAGCCAAATCCGCCCCGTCCCAGATTTCCATATCCCCCATATCCATCACGGTGTAGCCGTCACGAGGAAACGTATCGAGTGACTTATTGGAAACCATTCTCGCCCGCCCTTAATTTTGCCCAGGTGTGAATAATGATCGACGCCCGCAAGCTGCCCCAATATGCGTCGGCGTCGTGCCCGGTGGGGGGACAAATGCAAATAACGGGCCAAAATACACTTTCCCGCGCGCTCCAAAACTCAAGGCAATTGAAGGTAATCACTTGCGGTTTTTGACAATCCTAAATTCCACTTGCGGCCTCAGAAAAGTGTGTTGAAATGCAACAACATCTTCGAAACATCCGTCCCGAAATATCCACGCGTCGACATGTCCCACAAGTCCCAGATAACTGGGACACGGTTCACTCTCTGTAGTCAACGTCAACAAATCGACCATGTCAAACTAGGTAGTTTTTGGGTGTAGCAAAATGTGTATCAAAATGCGGTACAGCGTCTAGGAATGCGACACGCCGCCGCCTTCCACGGCCCAACACCGCGGCTATCGTGTACTCAGAACTCTATCGCAAGCCAGCGTGCCACCCAGCTTCGTTCGCCGAGGGAGCGAAACGGCCGCCGAGCCTGGACTTCCTCGTCCGGCGGAACCGTTCGAAGCCGCATCTAAATCCACGCGGGCGATTAGGCGCATGTTTGTCCGGAACTCGGAATTTGGACCGCACATGTTCACCGATAAAGCGTCGCCGAGCGCCCCAGCGTGCGGGCGATGAGATCGTGTGTGACGACCCCCAGCAAGGCATCGGGCGAATGGTCGTCCTCGTCGCGGAATACTAGCGCCACGTCGGCGGCAGCAGCGTCCAGGTCGGCGAGCACGTCGGTCAGGGACGTGCCTTCGCTGACAAAAATGCATTTGCCCCCCGGCCGCACGCCTGTGACGGTATTGCCGTCGTGCTGGATGACGTACGTTCCGCCGGATTCTTCCGTCGCGGCACCGCCATCTGTCTCGACCCGAAACTCGGTCGTCAGCGCCTGTTTTGCCGTCAACGCGTTGGGCAGGTCCGACATCAGCCCTTCGGGGACGTTGTGCCCGCGGCGGAGCAGTTTCAGCGTATAGATGCTCGAGGGGGAAAGCTGCTTGCGAACGATCCAAGCGATGGCCACCGTGAGCATGATCGGCAACACGGCATTCAGGTCGCGGGTCATCTCGACCATCATGATGCTGCCTGTGGCGACGGCGCCGGTCGTCCCGCCAATCATGCCCGCCATGCCGGCGACCGCGAAGGTCGAAGCATCGACCGGAAAGGTGGGATCGACCCAGCGGACCACTGTTCCCAAGCACCCGCCCAGACAGGCACCGATAAACAGGCTGGGCGAGAAGACGCCTCCCGATGCGCCGGAGCCAAGCGTCAAATTCGTCGCCAATAACTTGAGCGCAACCAGCAACAGCAGAAATCCGGGGGACGTCAGATTGTTCTGCAGCACGTCCTGCACGGTGGCGTACCCGACCCCTTGCACGTAGTAGTGCCCGGCTTGCATCATCAGCAACCACATGATCACGCCAACCGTCAGCATGCCCAGCATGTGCCGGGTGTAGTAGTTGCCGGGGATCTTGTCGAACAGGTCTTCCGACCAGTAAATCGACCGCACGAATACGGCCGAAGCCAATCCGATCACGATCCCGAAGCCGATCAGCAGGGGGAACATAGCCCAGTAGAGCGGATATTCGGACGGGACCTGGATGTCGGGAATATCGAAGGCGGGGTTCACTCCCAGGAATTCGCGGCCGATCCAGGTTGCGACTCCTGTGGCAACAAAGACTGGCAGGACGGTCCGGGCGCGGATCGAGGTCATCATCAATTCAATGGCGAACAGCACCCCGCCGATTGGCGTGTTGAACGTGGCGGCGATCCCCGCTCCCGCGCCGGCGGCGATCAGCGTCACGCGCTGGTGCGTGGGCATGGGAACGACCTGACCGAGCGACGAGCCAAAAGCGGCCCCGATTTGAATAATCGGGCCTTCGCGACCGACCGAACCGCCGCTGCCAATCGACAGCGCCGAGGCACACGACTTGACGGCCGCCACGACCGGGCGAATGTCCCCTTTGGAATAATAGACGGCGTCCATGACTTCCGGCACGCCGTGCCCCTTCGCCTCCGGGGCGAACGTCTTCACCAGAAAAGCAACCCCCACCGCCCCGATCACCGGCACCAGGATGATCCAGGCCCCCCACGGGGGCGGCGTCGCCGTGTGAATGTTGGCGTCATACGAGGCCGAGATCGTCCCCAAAAAGAGCAGATTGTGGACCAAGGCGATCATGCCGCGAAACACGACCGCTCCAAACCCGCCGATCAGCCCCACAGCCACCGCGAGCAACGCCATGGTCCAAATCGCCAACGGCCTCGGCTCGGTCGACTCCACAAGATTTGCCATTCAACGAGTCCTTTCGGCAATGCTGCTTCGCGAATCGCGATCACGCCGGTCGATTTCATCGCCCCCATCCATCACAGAACCGGCGACCAGCGAAGGCACTATACAAAAACCCCGCGACGAATTCACTGGGTGATCGGTTCCTCGTCCGGATCCACCGCGTCGGACCAGGTTCCGCCCAGTTCGACCAGCAGCCGCTCCACGGAACTCATCTCCTCCCGCTGCCGCAGCACCGAACGGGCCAAGGCCGGCTTGTCGGTAATCAGATTGTCGACGCCGCGGCCGATGAGTGTGGACATTATCAACGGATCATTCACCGTCCAGGCGAAGACCTGCTTGTCGCGGCCATGCGCCGTTTGCACGAACCGCCGATTGGCGATCTTCAGATTCACGGCCAGGAAATCGGCGTCCAGCCGCGTCAGATCCCCGGCGGCAACGGCCGTCAGCAGGCCGACGGTCCACTCCGGACGGAGCGATTTCATCCTGGCCACCATCGCCTGGTCGAGCGACATGACGATGATTTCGTTTTGCATGCCGTGTTCCTCGACGATCTTCGCGACACGTTCCTCCAGGCGGTCGTTGTGGCCGTAGGACTTCAATTCAATATTCACGCGGATTTTGCCTTGGCAGAGACTCAATACTTCGGCCAGCGTCGGCACCCGCTGGTCGCTGAATTGGGGGTCAAACCAACTGCCGATGTCGACCTGACGAAGTTCCTCGGCCGTGGCGTCCCAGATCTTGGTGCCCGGCCCGCCCAGTTTTTTCAGGTCACTGTCGTGGACCACGACCACCACACCGTCGCGGGTCTCCTGCACGTCGATTTCGGCGTAGTCCGCCCCTTCGTCAATCGCCCGCTGGATGGAAGCCAGCGTATTCTCCGGGGCCGCTCCCGACGCGCCGCGATGTCCGGTGATGGCCGTGTGATCTTCGGTGCTGACGCTTTGCAGCAGTCCGACACCGATGCTGCCGGCGGCGAGCAAGGCGATCGCGGCGAGGATCGCCAATCGGGATCTTGTAACTTTCAGCAGCAAATGCCCCGCAGCTGTATCGACCACGGCATCGACGTGACTCGCCGCCTGTGCATCGCGGCTCAGTGCGCGGTAAAGCTCGACAAACAGCACGGCGAATGTGGTGGCGGCGAGCAGATTGGCAACGAAATTTCCCGCTGACGCGAGAAGCAGCGCCGCTCCGGCGGCCAGCAAGACCGGCGTCAACGACTCCCCTGCAGCGGCGATCAGCACCGTCCCGATCCCCCCGGCCACACCCCCCAACACGAATGAAATCAGCGCCATCGTCACGCCCCATTTGATGATGATCCGCACGATTCGCACCTGGTCCCCAGTCGCCAATTGCCGACTCGTCGAAAGCGCGGCGGCCGGCCGACTGTTTTCAAATAGCAGCAGCGGCAGTGCGTAGACCCAGCCGGAAACCAGCCACACGAGCACCAACAGCAGGCCGGTTCCCAGGACACCCCCCAGCGCCACGGCCGCCACAAAGGCGGGGGGACGTTTCGTAAGGTAGAAGTTGATGTCGTAATCGGTGAGGAAGAACAAATAGACCCCGCCGGCAGCGATCAGAAACGGCACGGCGGCCAAGAGGCTCCATCCCACCATCCGCGCCGTAACCTGCAAGACCGGCCAAGTTTTCTGGCCGGCAAATATAAGTGCCTGCCGAACGGTCAACCGGTGAGCCGCGGTGCGAAAGAATAGCACCGCCGCCAGTGCGGTTTGCTCCAGCGCGAGGATGGCGATCGACACAGCGCCAATGACCAGCAGGGCCAGCCAGCCGATCGGGCTGAGGAAGAACGTCAGGATATCCTGATCGGCCAGGACGGCCCGGCCGGAAAATGCGACAAACCCGCGAAACAAGAGTGCCACCACCGGAACCAACAGGACGAATTGAATGATCTTGTAGGCGATGTGGGTCAGCGCCAAAGTCTTCCAGTTTTCGCGAAAGACAGTCAGTAAGGAGCGAAATCGCACGGGAGCCGGGTGGTTCATTTCGAGTTCTCCGCGGAGCGATGAAGTCGGTATGGCTATGCGGGTGATTATGGGCGCACTGGGAAGGAAAACCGAACCATTTTGCACGGTTTTCTGTTGAGAATTGCCGTTTCGTGTGCGCGCGAACGCGTAGTGTGGAGCGCTTGCGTTCGACAGAGGTATGGGGGAGGCCCGTCGAGGCCGCCCCGAGGAGTCTGCCGATCGATAAAAGATTTACTTCGAAACTGCGCAT
>CALFYU010000521.1 GCA_937952455.1 uncultured Planctomycetaceae bacterium | reverse complement strand
ATTTCCGGGTCGCGGTCCCGATAAAGTCCAGTCTGCATCAACAGAACTTGCTTCATATCATTGCCGCCAATGCTCACTCCGTCACGCCACCGATAAGCGACGCGGTGCGGCATCAGGCGGAAATAATTGTTGTCGGTAAATAGGTCATCACCCGTCGCTGTCTCCCAGGCTGCCATAAACGGCGGCATCCAATTTGAAAACTAGCCCTCGTAACCGTCCATGATCCGATTATGATTCCAGCCACTCTGGATTCCTCCGGAATCTAAAGCACGCTGATTGTGAGAGTCTACCAACCCGCCCCGTTGCGGATCGTACACGGGATAAATGCGGGCATCGGTATTGTTTAGCATCGCTTGATAGACATATTCACACCATTCGTCTCGGACACCGTCGCCATGAAAGGCGAGGGCCACCAAACCTCGCCACAAGAAACCGCTGTATTGGCGAGGATTGTGAATGTCGTTGTCAAACCACGCGCCAAATCCGTCCCCCTTCTTGGTTGATAGCGAATAAGCTTCAAATTCCGTACTGCCTGGTTTGGGCATATGCATGCGAACGCGTTCGCACAAGATGTGCAATGCCTGCTCGCGTTCCTGGGCATTGAAAAGATCGTTGCACCAGTCATAAATCATAATCTCAAAGAATATGTTTCCGGCGCTGTCGCCACCTTGAGGCTCGGCAGCCAAACTCAGGAGATGCGCTTTGGCGACTTCCCCGGCGGCTCTGCTTCCGCTCATCGCATATACCAAGGCTTGATATGCCATTGGCTGAGCGTCGGCCGCCAGCTTATGCAGCATGGTGTAGCGGGGGTCGGTCAGCTTGCTGTGAATCTCTTCCTCGTGGCCGGGCAATAGAAACCGGGGGTGTTTTTCGCGAACCTTCAGGTTCTCCGGCGGCGGCGTGCGAAAGGTCCATTGCTTTCCGTTGATCGTCAGCGGAAATAGCTTGCCTTCTTTGGCGGCCTGAGGCGCATTTCTCTCAGAAGCCTTGCTTCCCGCCGCTTTGAGATATTCTTGCGCGTAGACAAGCCCCTTATGGACCCGTCCGCCACTTTCGGCAAAGAGAAAAAACACCCCGAACAGTGACACGGTCACACCCAGACCGAGCAAAACCTTCGTACGATGCCGTCTTGCGAAGATGGACATAATAAACCTCCCTCTTCCGATGTTACTGCAGTCGAGTGACCATGTGCAACGGGTTTCGATAGACGAACGCCGATGGAATCGGTGCCGCGACGATCACGGCTGCTCGATAGAGATTTCGCTAAGGTTTTTCGCAAACGTGGGTCGCTGGACTGTTCGGTACTTAGCGCGGCGAAAGCATCGGTCGAAGGTCGTCGTGGTGCGACAACCAGCTGGTAAAGTCGTCGATGTCGATCGCCGTATGCGCGCCTGCCGTGGGATAGATGTGATACCCCTGTCCCCCGACGCGGCAGAGGATGCGAAAGTGCACGAGCTTAGGGATATTCCCTAGTTCGATGACCGTGGTATCCGGTTGCATCCAGATGGAATTGGCCAGCCCCGCCCCGTGTTGGCCGATCACCAGCGCCGCCTCATGGAACAGTTGCACCTGCTCGCTAAACGACAATTGTTCCATCTGCACATTCTGGAACTGGAAGGGGGCTTGGACGAAATCCGCCAGGGCGGCCGCGAATTCCTGGTGGTTGGGAATCGACCGCCGCGACGCCCCGCCCCCCTTTTTAGTGGCTTGGGTGACGAAATATCCTTCCGGCGGCAGCCGCTCAATTAGCAGAATCTTCGTCGGCGGGCCGGCTGTTTCAATATTGAGCGTGTTCAGGACATGGCGGCTGAACGACTCCAATTCCGGCGGATCGATCGGCGTGAAGATCGGGTTCATGCCGACCAGCGGACGCCGAATCCAACCGTTCGCGTCGTCGTTGCGGCCGAGAATTTCCACGCGGCCGGGAAACAGCATCGGCAGGCGCTCGGTGAAAACGCCGATCTCCCGCAGTGCGAACCTGGCGTCGTCGCCTGAGGCCTGCAGGGCCGAATGCAGCGGCAGGCAAAGGTCCAATAGGAAGTGGAAATAGTGCTCAACGTTATTGACCGGCTCCAACAGCAACCCGCCACGACGTTTCGCCCGGGCGATGTCGCGCCGGTTGCGCTGAACAAGCCGAGCGCGCAGCTTTCTGAGGACCGATTCGGGGACGACGGATTTGAGGAATTTACGCATGCGAGGGGCTTTATTCCGCACGATGCCGGGGTTTGGGTGTGATAGTTTAGCATATTGGGGTGGTGGGGGCGGTGTAATGTCACCGTGAATTACCGCTGCGGGCGCGGAGGTTCGCGGAGAAGGACAGATCGGCTGCGCGTCGTGTCGATCCACTTGCTCGTTCTTGGTCAGGTCAACACGAGCCGCAAGTCTTGCTGGAGCGCTTTTAGGTCCGATTTGGTTTTCGCGGCAGCGAGAACGCCCATATCCGGTTCGACGCACACGACTTGATTCTGGCGACTGTAGGCCGTGAGTCTATTCAGCGTACCGTAGCATTTCCAGCCGGTTTTCAGACGGTGTTTGAGGTTTTTGGCTGCGGGGGAAACCCCGTGGTGTTCGAAGCCGCCGTTGACCGCTTGGTAGTGCAGCATCACGGCGATGAAGACAGAACAGCGGCGGTTTTCCTGATACCAGGTCAGGTCGTCCTCATCGTCGTTGATCGCTTGCGATACCGGGGGATCATCGTTGTCCGGATTTCGCACTGAAACGCCCCACCAGACGACCCATTGGTTTTCCTCCATGAAGATCAACCGTTTCTTGCTCACACGCCAGTCCTGAGGGGCGATGACGCGGTTGTGGCATTGAGAGAAACGCATTTCGCGGCCGGCGACGGAGTAGAAGTCACGCAGCGCTGCGGGGACGGCGATATCTAATCGCGCTGCTGCGCGGTTAATCGTTGATTCCGGCAGTGAAATTCTGTCGCTGAGGGGGTGGCCGAACGTGGCGAAGATGTTGCGGTAGAATTGGACGTAATTCATGCAGTGGAAAATCTTTGTGACTCGATCTAGATCGGATGACGGAAATTAGAACTGCCATGTCCGATCCGATCGGCAGCAGTGCGCAACATTTGGCAATCGTGGTTGAGATGCACGATCACCACGGCGCAATGACGCTGCCTGAAATCCATGATGCACCTCCCATCGGAACGGAGCGCCTACGACACTTTCGGCAATGCAGAAGTCGCGGTGATGGGTAATCAATCCATGGTTCCATGGGAGATTCGTCGTCCGGACAGTGGATCTGCATCCGCGGAATCTCCGTCAATGCGTACGCCCGATCCGGTCGCGCAAAACGTTTGACCTCGGTCGCCAACTGTGATCGAAACCATGAGGGATTACCAAACAAGTCGGTTTGATTATCATCAAGTTGCAGGACAAATCGGCCCTCGACCGCCTGCGGGAGTTCAACGATCAGGGAGCAAACCGGGCAGAAGTAGCGGTTGAATTGCTCGGCTGGGAGGGGAAGCGACACCGTGATGACCACGTACTCCGCTCGAGTGCCGCAGGAATTGCAATAGCTTTCTGATCCATGAGTCATGTGGGAGTTACCTCGAAACCATGACGCCGTAGATGAAAGGGCTTGCGCGAGGTCATACGATTCAAACTTGGCAGCTGCCGGTAGATCAAACACGGCGAGGCCTAGTGTTTCGTCAACGTCGAGATTTGGGGTTCCCGACCTTCGGCGAGCACGCCAACGAGCGTGCGGACGGGCGATAGCGACCCCAAAAACAAAGCCTGACAAGGCACTAGTGGACATTTTTGTTGTCCATGTCGGCCAGCATCTTTCGGTAGAGGTTGCATCTCTGCTGATGGTACTCGACTTCGGCCTCGTGCCGGCGGATGAGATCCTCGAGATGTGACTGGCGAATGAACGACGGGACTTTGATATAGTCGGGGATGGGGCGGTAGGGGTCAATGCCGCCGGTCGAAGTACTTTGTTGTTTAGATTGGAATATCGTCGGTAAGGATTCCCAAGGCCGCTCTTCATTCGTTGCGCACCAATGATTGTTCATGATGAGATGCGTGCCGTTGGCGACATGGAATGTTAGTGATCGAGCGAGAAGGTTTTCGCAAAAGGCGGGATAGGGATGATCCAGCCACAGCGGCGAGATGTGCATGCCGGCAGCTGTGAGCTGCTCGATGACGTTCTCTGCCCCTCCCAGGTGTTCGCAGCCGAAGACAGTTTCGTGTAGGACAAACGTTACCAGAAACCGGGTCAATGACTCGTCGAGCAACTGCCAGGGACCGTCGTCGAGCCGAGCCAATACGGGCGGGTCTTCGCCGGCGGTGTCGGTGCCAATTTGCCAGACGCCCTGATTCTCGGCAATGAAGACGACCTTGCCGTTGTAGATTGACAACTCCTCAATTGGGATCAGGCAATCCTGATTGCCGAGCAGCGTGTCGCAGTAATGTTTCCCGTGCCATTCTCCCGCAAAGCCGTATAGCCATGCGAGTGGTTTAGGAAGTTGGGTTTGTTCGATCTTTTCCGCTGCGATCCCAGACCACGGTTTACGGTGGCCGTGCCAGCGCTCAATGAATGCTTCGAGTCGCAATTGTAGGTACAAGGAATCGGTTTCGCGATCAAACATATGCGTATGTTTTTTTGGGTAGGGTCGCTGCAAATGCTGATTATTAACGACGGCAAAGCCCTCGGCTTGAGGGTTCGCGGTGCAGCTATCGATTCGTTTTCCAATCCCATATCCGCGGGTCGCCGCGTTTGATGGCCTCGCCATACATTGCGAAACACGGTTGCAGAGGCGCGCGTCGCGGACGCATGCGGCGGCTGTGCAGGATGCCCTCCAGTGTATCAGTGAGCGTTTCGCCGGCAAATGAAAAACAATTGTGTATAAGACTGTTGGAAAAACAGCGTCCTTTTTTGTCGACGTAAATTTCAGCGTGACAGTTGCACTCGTCGGCAATTCCGACGAGGGGGGAACGCAGTCGAGCGGACCACTTGCGAATATGTCGCGGAGTGGACGGGAAGGGGCAAAACTTTAGTTCCTCGATGGGAGGGCGATCGTCTTTCGTGCAATCGCGTTCCAAAAGCGCGATGCCGCTGAAAGCGGACAAAATTGCATGCGCGGGATGGTCGGCGGGCACGAAATCCGGGACGGGTTGAGCGACATTCGGCGTGCAACCGGATTCGACAAACCAGCCGTGGATTTCGGGGGGCAGTTCAATCATTGGGGCTGAAAAAAGGTCATCCAAAGGTAGGCGGTCGCTGCCACCAGGGCCAAACCGAGTACGATATGTACGAAATGGTAACGGATTGGTTGAAGTACGGTTGCCCAGGCGGCAATCAAAAATACGCCGAGTGAGAAACAGATAGACAATGTCATGGCGATTGCGTAAACCATGCGCGGCACGATGGGAAATATTCGGAAAGCGAATGAGCCACCAACACAACAGATCGCTGCCGCATCAATGCGATGCAGAATGGTACGAAATTGGCTCACCGGCATTTCCCGTGGCGGCCCGCCGTCGCCACTACCGGGTAGCAACCAATGGTGGAACTTGAGCGATAGATAAATTCCCAGCGGTATGCTGGGGAGGCTCAATAAGGCGAAACCGAGTAGGATACCGGCTGGCGACAGCCAAGGTGAGTCTTTGGACAGGTGGTTTAGGAAAAACGCAGCAGACAGAAACGCGATTCCGAGGCCGCCGAAAACTCCATACAATGTGCCGAAACGACGTATCCAATCGCGAGCCGCCCGATCGCCATCCGACTCAACGTCATGCATGTCAGGGTGTTTAAGATTTAACGATTTGAAAAATCGGCGTAACATGTTTAGCGCCCAAACGATGTTTCTCGTTGCGGTGCGTTAAACTCACTGTAGCTTGTCAGTGCTGTGGCTGACCACGCTCGTTCTGGTCCGCGGAGCGGACCCTACGGTCACCGGCACAAGCCCGTCAACGACGGCAAAGCCGTCGGTTTGGAAACATCAGGCCAGCAGCGCTTCGCGGACGGCTCCGTCGCCGGCGGGGCCGATGAGGCGGTTGTCGAGGCCTTGGTAGGGGTACGTGAAACGGTGCGCATTGAAACCCAGCAGGTGCAGGATTGTCGCTTGCAGGTCGGGGATGCTCATCTTGTCGCCGGTGACGAAATAGCCCAGATCGTCCGTCTCGCCGTGTGTGATGCCCCCCTTGATGCCGCCGCCGGCCATCCAGATCGTGAAGCAGTGCGGATGGTGGTCGCGGCCGAGGAACTTCGAGCCGTTCCGCTCTTCGTTCATACTCGTGCGGCCGAATTCGCCGCTCCAGACGACGAGCGTTTCATCCAACAGCCCCCGCTGTTTCAAGTCGCGCAGCAGCGCGGTGATCGGGCGGTCGATCTCTTTGACCTTGTCGGGCAAGCCGTAGACGATGTCGTTCCCTTTGCCGGTGCCGTGGAAGTCCCAGCCCCAGTCGAACAATTGCACGTACCGCACCCCCTGCTCCACCAGCCGGCGGGCCAACAGGCAGTTGTTGGCGAATGACGCTTCGCCCGGTTTGGTGCCGTACGCCTCGTGGATGTGCTGCGGTTCGCGGCGGATGTCCATGACTTCGGGGACCGCCATCTGCATGCGGTAGGCGAGTTCGTATTGGCCGATGCGCGAAAGCGTTTCGGGGTCGCCGAACGTTTGCAGTTCGATCTCATTCAGCTTGCGGAGCGCGTCCAAACTGCGGCGGCGGACGTCGCGGTCCATCCCTTGTGGATTGGAAACATACAAAATCGGCTCGCCCGTCGTGCGGCACTGCACTCCCTGATAGACCGACGGCAAAAAGCTGGTGCCCCACAGGCTCTTCCCGCCGCTGGGGTCGGTCCCGCCGCTGAGGAGAACCACGAACCCGGGCAGGTCCTGGTTTTCGCTCCCCAGGCCATACGTGATCCACGACCCCATGGCCGCGCCGCCGAAACGGGGCGAGCCGGTATAAAGCAGTAGCTGCGCGGGGGCGTGGTTGAACTGGTCGGTGTGCATCGACTTGATCACGGCGACGTCGTCAATGACCGTGCTCAACTCCGGTAAGAGTTCGCTAAGAAGCGTGCCACACTCCCCTTGCGGGGCGAATTTGTACGGCGTGCCGAGCAGTTTGGGATGCCCCTTGATGAACGGAAACCGCTGGCCTTTCATCAATTCATCGGGACAGGGCTGCATGTTGTGTTTGACCAATTCGGGTTTGTAGTCAAACAGTTCATGCTGCGGGGGCGAGCCGGCCATGTGCAAGTAGATGACGCTTTTGGCCTTGGGAGCAAAGTGCGGCTGCTTGACTGCCAGGGGATTGACCGCCTCGATGTTCGGCGTCGCTGCCGATCCGCGCCCGGAGAGCGAGGCGAGCGCAATGGCGCCGAGGCCGAGATTGCAGTTGCGCAAAAAATGCCGCCGGGTTTGCAGCAGTGCTTGTTTGTGTTGAAGTTCCATCGGTCTTAATTCTTGGTCAAAACGGCGTCGAGATTCAGTAACACGTTGGCGATGACGGTCCAGGCGGCCAGTTCGGCGGGGGGCATCCCATCCGGCAGATCTCCCAAGGGGATCGTCGCCAATTCCACCGCTGCAGTTTCATTTTTCACGTAATGAGCGAGTTCGGCGTCAAACAGTTCGGTCAACGCGGCAAGTTGCGCGTCAGCCGGGGGGCGGACGAGGCAAAGCCTGATGGCGAAACGCATTCGGTCGCCGGTCGTTGTCCCGCCTTCATTATAGATGCGTCGTGCCAGGGCCTGTGCGGCTTCAACGTAGACCGGGTCGTTGAGCGTGACGAACGCCTGTAGCGGAGTATTGGTGCGGATGCGGCGCATCGAGCAGATTTCACGGCTGGGGGCGTCGAATGTGGCCATGGACGGGTAAGGAATCGTCCGCCGCCAGAAGGTGTAGAGCCCGCGGCGGTACCGGTCTTCGCCGGTGCTCGTGGCCCACGTCCGGTCGCGGCCATTAAACGCCGCCCGCCACAATCCCGGCGGCTGCGGCGGGAAGACGGAGGGGCCATGCATCTTGTGACTGAGCAGTCCGCTTAGGGCCAATGCCTGGTCGCGGACCATTTCGGCTTTGAGGCGAAAACGCGGTCCGCGCGACAGCAGGACGTTATTCGGATCCTGTTCGAGCATTTGCGGCGTGACGTGCGACGACTGTCGGTAGGTGGCCGACATGACGATCGTCTTGAGGATCGCCTTGGTATCCCAGCCGAGCCGCACATATTCTGTCGCCAGCCAATCGAGCAATTGCGGATGGCTGGGCGGTTCACCCTGCGTGCCAAAGTCCTCCTCGGTGGTGACGATCCCGCGACCGAACAGTTGTGCCCAGTAGCGATTGACGGCGACGCGGGCGGTGAGCGGATTGTCGGGGGCGACCAGCCAGCGGGCGACGTCGAGCCGCGTTCCGGCCATTTCATCGGGGGCGGGATGAAACGCCCGAGGCAGAGCAGGCGAAAGTTCCTCGCCGGGGCTGAGAAAGTTACCTTTGACCATCAGGTGCGTGGTGCGGTGTTTCTCAGCGGGGAGTTCCTGCATCACGGGGATCGTGGGAATCGCCGGCTTGGCGGATTGCAGTTGCGCGATCTTGTCACGCAAGGGCTTCAATTCCGGAGCGTTGTCGCGGAAGTATTTGTGCAGTTTCTCCGTTTGTGTTTGATCGCGGTTTTCGGAAGGTGTGTCGACGATCGCCAGAATCTCGACCGGCAATTCGGCACGTTTTACGGCGGCTGGATCGTTGGTGAGCGCGATGCGAAACCGGCCGAGCGTCTGACGCGGATTTTCGTTTTGTTGATCAATGTGGAAAGTGAGTGTTGTTCCGCTGTCGCCAGAATTGGGCAGCGGTTGTTTCAAGAGAAACACCGCCGTATGGCGCTGTTGCTGCGCGGTGTCGACAGACCAGCCGTCTTTCTTTAGGTCCTTCGGAGCGGCGGCCGCTTGTGCGGAGAAATTCGGGGCGGCAAAGTCGGTGTTTGCCCGCTCCCAGGGTTGGTCGGCGTCGCCCGCTTTGAGCGCAAATTGCGAGAGGACGAAGTTGCCACCGTCGCCGCGGCCGGAACCTGCATTGGGTAGAGACGGATCGGGAATCACTTCCAGCCGCACGGCAATGACGTTGCGGAGTGTCGTCTCGGTCGTGAGTGTGTACGTGTCATGTTCCGGACTTTTGCCGCCGGACAGCAGCGAGCCGTCGGTGAGTCGCTCGAACGTCGTGCCTGCGGCCGATTCAGTTTTTTGGGGCGTGATAATGAACCACGCGCCCGCATTTTGTAGCTCATCTTCCCACGCGGCTTGTGAGGCGGCGACTTCCGGCGTTTCCAATTGTGCGCGGGCTTGGGCAATTTCCGCATCGAGCCGCTCGATCTCCGCGTTGATCTCCGCCGTCGGCGCCGGAAGTGTCGGCGATTCGTCCGGCTGGTCGTTGTCGGCCGTTTGATTGAAGAAGGCGTAGAACTGGTAGTATTCCTTCTGCGAGATCGGGACGTACTGGTGGTGGGGAAAGGTCCCGCAGCGCAT
>CALFYU010000520.1 GCA_937952455.1 uncultured Planctomycetaceae bacterium | reverse complement strand
CGTTTATGACAGTTTCACGAACAGGCGCAACCGGGTTTTGAAACTGGTACGAATCCACTCAGACGCTCGAAGCGAGTAATGGACTTTTCGAAGCGTAAGTCGTCAGGACGAACAACAACCTTCCGGGAGAAATCATCATGCTCTGGCGTGTCGCAGTTTCCACCGTTTTGGCAATTCTGTTACTCATTTCGTGCGTCTATAGCAACACTCGCACCTACGACACCAAGAGTGCCGAGAGCGGGGACAAGGCCGGCGATTTTGTCGCGGCGGACGCGGGCAAGATCGCCGTTGATGCCGACAAGTCGGATGCGAACCACAAGCAGCTTCTGGCCGATCTCAAACAAGCGCAGAAAGCCGTGCAAAAAATGCCGGGTTACGAAACGCGGTTTGTCCGGCAGATTCGCAAAGGGGACGAACTACTTGAACCTGAAGAAATGAATTTGAAATTGCGCCACAAGCCTTTTAGCGTCTATCTGCACTGGCCCGACGACGGCAAACAGGCGCTCTACGTCCAGGGGCAAAACGACAACAAACTCGTCGTCAAGTTGGACAAGGGGTTGCTGGGCCTGGCCGGCCCGCTCCAACTGGAGCCGGATGATGAACAAGCCATGCAGTCGTCACGGTATCCCGTAACCGAGATCGGACTGCTGAACCTCGTCAATCGAGTTCTGGAGATTCACGAGCACGCGCAGCTTGAAAAGGTCGCCTACGACTGCAAGACGGAGAACCTCGACGGTGCTGATTGCACCTGCTACACAATTCGTTTTCAAAGCCCGGACGTTCAACCGGAATACTCCAAGACTGTCCTGCACATCGCAACCAAGAGCGGCTTGCCGATGCGAGTCTCTAGTTACGGATGGGACGGCGGCAACCCCGGCGAATTGGTCGAACATTACGAATACCACGACGTACAGCCAAATGCGCAACTCCGGGACTGGGACTTCGATCCCAACAACGAAAAATACAGTTTTCGCAAATAGAAAATGACCGGCTAATCGCCTCCATGCCGGTAATCTCGGCTGGAGGCGATCGACTCCCAGACGGCTGCGACCTGTGAATCATAGCAGTCCTGACCGCGGTCAAGGATGTTGGGCAACAAATCTCCGAACGCGTTGATTTCCAAGAGAAAGTGCTCGCGAAATCCCGGAGTCAACAGGATGTCCAGTCCCAGTTGCAGCGACCGGGGAAAACGGGCCGCAGCCAATCGGCATGTGTGCTCCACGGCAGCCCACTCCGCGGTTGGAACGAGCTTCCGTAGCAGCGCGAGATCACCGCGGCGATTGCCCAAATGAAGGTTGGTAAGCGGGGTGCGGCTGGTGCGCACGACCATCTGTCGCGGCTGCCCGCCAATCACCACGGCGCGCAGGTCGCACACCCGTCTTCCGAGAGCCGCCTTGGGGAGCCATCGCTCAACGTGTACGCGATGCGGTAGGAGCGTCTCAATCAATGTGCGGACGTCCTCCAGGTCGGTGTAGCGCCGGATTTTGAGGGAGTTATAGATCCTCGTTTCGGCGGGGCCGCGGACGATCTCCGCTGAGGTGATCGCTTCCAGGCGATTTCGAGAGCGGTGCAGTGCCACCACACCGCTAGCGGACGAACCATGGGCGAGTTTAACGAATACGCGTCGGAAATTTCTTTGTTCCATCGCCGCAAGGAGTTCGTCGAAGCAGGTCACGGCGGGCAATCGCTGAGGAACCGAAATCCCGGCGTGCAGGCATAGCTCGTGACATACCACCTTATCAAACATCTGTATGATTTCCGTTGGCGAATTGCACACATGCAAGTCGCGGCGGGAGTCGAAAAAGGTCTGCAACTGCGTGAGCAATCTGACGAAACCCAAATACCATTGCCGCGGATTGATGACCAACCCCCGGTCAAACGGCATTTGTCGAATGTGTTGCTCGCTCAGTACGGGCCCCCGTTCGGTCGCGGCAGCTGCTTCCCCGGCGATAAGTAGCAACTTTTCGACCTCGAAGTTTTCGCCTGGGGAATCTATGCGCACGATCGCATGCGGCAAAACGTCGCAGAGTGCATCGATTGACGTAATCAGTTCGACGTAACTCACGACCCGCGCCGGCGGCTGCCCCTGCCGGGCGAGTGCCTGTTGGAACAAGCGAACGCGGCGATTCTCAGGATTACCGATGACTACCCACGGTCGTTCCCGCTTCATTCCGAGACGGCCACATAGCGATACGTTTCGCCGTCGTCGTCATCGGCGACTTGCACGTCACTGGCGTCGACGTCCGGGACGATCCCCTTCAAACGCTCAACCACCGCCGGAGAGACGTAGTGAAAATGGATGTCGAGTTTCTTAAGCGATTTGATCCATTCACAGTCGGCCAGAGCGATGGCTCCCTCATCGGTCAGCGTGCCGAGTGAAAGGTCGAGCACCTCGACAGTTGGCGGAACGCCCTTCTCAGCCAGCAAATCCGCCGTTCGGTCGGCATTGATGTCATCTCGCAAACCCAGATACTTCAGTTTTGCAACCGGGCCGTCGGATAACAGCGCCGCGATGTCCTCCGCGCCGACGTCGTTGCCGTACGCATTGTCTCCCAGCCATAACTCAAGATGTTCAAGCGCCGGCAATTGCGCAGCTGTCACTTCGCGCACGATCTCGCCGGACATTCCGCCGGTTTCGATCACCAGTTCCCGCAAGGTCTGATGGCGCGGACGACCGAGACTCAAGCCCTCGCCGCCGCGGATGTAGAGACATTCAAGCTGCGGAAACGCCTCGAACAGCGGCGAGACGTCGCTTTGATTGATCCATGAAATCTCGGATTCGTCCATCGTCATTTCGCCGAGAAACAGCGCGCGGAGGTTTGGCAATTTGTCGCGGGCGCTTACCAACGCCTCGACCACCGGTTCGGAACCGTTCCCCTCACCGGTGCCGCCCCAATCACCGATGACCAACGCCCGCATGCCGGCGCTTCCGGCATCGGCCAGAAACTGGCCGAACAAATCGTCAAACGTTTGCCCCGCTTCGTGGGCTTCCCAATCCACGGCAATGCGCAATGCTATCCGCTACGTCGGGCGGGTTTGGGATCGCCGCTTCGGACCCATAGGGGAAAATAGGCAAACCGGCGAACTGTTCAATGTGATCGTTGATCGTCATGGGATTTTTTGAGCTCCGAAAAAAGGGTGGCGAGCCAACTTCGCCGCAGTGTACAATCCTGTAACGAACAACGCGAGAAAATTCTTCTCAGCGCACGTCAACAATCCAAATCTAAGGAAATCGCACATGTGGCGCCATGGCGACGTTTTGATCCAAACGTGTGACGGAATCCCGATCAACGCCCGACGATTGCCGCACCTGATTCTGGCAAAAGGGGAGCTCACCGGACACGCGCACCGCATTCGCGAACGCGAGGGAAATGAGCTCTACCAGTTCGGCGGGGAATTCTACCTTCAAGTCGCGCGCACTCCCGCGACGGTCATCCACGAAGAACATGGCGATATCTCCCTGGAGCCCGGCACCTATCGCATCTGGATCCAACGCGAATACTCGCCCGAAGCCATCCGCCGCGTCGTGGATTGAAAACGTGATACAGGGAATTCCGTCCATGGCCGGGGGGAGATTCTTCGATCTCATTCGACGCGTCTGGCCGGAATTTCAACTTGGCAAACCCTTGCCACCCGTTTCGTCGAACTCCTTCAGCGACCAGTTGCACCAGGTGCTGACGTCTCTCCACGCCAAAGAGGAAAGCCGACCGACGATGACCCCCGAAGCGCATACTGCTTATTATTCACTCGATTTGAACGGCAGTGACCTTGAGGAACTTCCTCCCGGTGTCACGGTGCAGTTCCGACTCGACCTGGGAGATTGCCATCAATTGCGGCGGCTGCCGGAGGGACTGCGGGTCGGATCACTGAACATCAGCGGCTGTACCGCTCTGGAAGGTTTGCCCGAAGGGCTGGACGTCTCATTTCTGGACATGAGCGGATGCGTTCAAATCGAGACCTGGCCGCGTACCGGTTCGCTCTCGGCGGGCCGATTGCGGATGCGCGACTGCACCGGAATGCGGTCTCTACCGACGTGGCTGGGCCGCGTTTCCCAACTGGATCTTGCCGGGTGTACGGGAATAGAACGCTTGCCCGAGAATCTCGAAGTCACCTCTTGGATTGATATCGGCGAGTCCGGTTTGACCTCACTGCCGGAGCCGCTCCGCGGCGTCGGGCTTAGGTGGCGCGGTGTGAGAATTGACGAACGGATCGCGTTCCGCCCCGAAGAGATCACCGCCAGCGAAGTCTTGGAGGAGCCCAACGCCGAATTGCGGCGGGTCAAAATGGAACGCTTGGGTATCGAGCGGTTTCTGCGGGAATCGGATCCCGAGATTCTCGATACCGATACCGATCCGGGAGGAGCGCGGAAGCTGTTTCGCGTCCCACTCGAGAATGACGAACCGCTGGTATGCGTCGCCGTAACCTGCCCGTCGACCGGCCGCAACTATCTACTGCGCGTGCCGCCGGATATCACTTCCTGTCACGCATCCGTTGCCTGGACGGCCGGTTTCGATAATCCCGACGACTATGCACCGATCGTCGAAACATGATGCGGGTCTCCACTGTCGATGAGATTGCGATGATTGACGCCAAACAGCTTGTGGGAACGCACGACGTGTTATTCATCACGCTCGATACGCTGCGTTATGACGTCGCGGCCGACTGTCTGGCAAACGGGCGGACGCCATATTTGGAGTCAATTCTTCCTCACGGATGGGAGCCGCGGCACACGCCCGGCAATTTTACCTACGCGGCGCATCACGCATTCTTCGCCGGCTTTCTTCCGACGCCCGCCGCTCCGGGGCGGCACCCAAGACTGTTTGCCGCCGCGTTTCCCGGCAGTGAAACGACGGCCGAAACGACGTTTGTCTATGACGCCCCGACCTGGATCGACGGATTGCGTCAGGCCGGTTATTACACGATTTGCATCGGCGGCGTCGGCTTTTTTAATCAACAAACGGCGCTGAGCCGTGTGTTACCGGCCCTGTTCGATGAAAGTCATTGGGCACCGGAGTTGGGAGTCACTAGCGCGAACTCGACCGAACGTCAGGTCGCGCTGGCATGCCGGCGCGTCGCCGCGTTTCCGCGCCAGCAACGGTTGATGCTCTTTGTGAACATCTCCGCCATTCACCAGCCGAATTGCCTGTTTGCCCGGGGCGCGACGGCCGATTCGCCGGAGACCCAAGCGGCCGCGCTGCAATACGTCGACCGTTGCCTCCCTCCCCTGTTCGCCGCCTTCGCGCAGCGGGGCGGTCTGTTATGTTGTCTCTGCTCCGATCACGGGACCGCCTATGGCGAAGACGGCTACCAGGGGCACCGCGTTTCGCATCCGGTCGTCTGGACGGTACCCTATGCGGAATTCGTTATCCACGACAATGAGTGGCCAGCATGATTGTAGCGCCCGATTTCCCATCCACAGAATCACCATTTATCGGGTACTCCTATTCCTACCCGCACAAGTCCGCCTATCGCCGCCTGCAACCGGCCATTCCGCTCCGAAGCCTTTGGGAGTGCGAAAGCCGTGATGCGCTTTTTCTCTATTTCCACTTGCCGTTTTGCGAATACCGATGCGGTTTTTGCAATCTGTTCACACTGGCCAACCCCGACGCGGACTGGGTGCGCGCCTATCTGACGCAACTCAGAACCGAGGCGGTGCAGGTCCGCAGCGCGATTCCCGCCGCACAATTCTCGCGGATTGCCATCGGCGGCGGGACCCCCACCTTCCTCAATGACCGAGAGCTGGCGGAATTCCTCAATATCGCCGTCGACGTCTGCGGAGCCGCTCCCCGGGACGTGCCCGTTTCGTGCGAAGCATCGCCCGCAACATTGACGCCGCGTAAGGCAGCGATGCTCCGCGAATGGGGGGTCGATCGGTTGAGCCTGGGCGTCCAATCATTCGATGCACAAGAAGCGCGGGCGCTCGGCCGCCCCCAGAGCACCCGCGACGTCCTGCGGGCCATCGACATCGCGCGCGAGTTTCGTTTTCCGGCGCTCAACCTCGATTTGATCTACGGTGTACCGGGGCAATCCATGAATTCCTGGCTGCAAACGGTTCGCAGCGCACTTCGCCACCGACCGGAGGAGATCTATCTCTACCCGCTCTACGTGCGCGAGTTGACCGGTTTGGGCAAAACGTCATGCGCAGCAAACAACGAACGCCTCACTGCGTATCGAGAAGCCCGCGAGTGTCTCTTGGCGGAAGGATATGAGCAGAAATCGCTGCGGATGTTTCAACTCCCCTCCGTCCGCGACGCGGGCCCAGTCTATTGCTGCCAGTCGGACGGGATGGTTGGCCTGGGATGCGGCGCCCGTTCTTACACGCACGAATTGCACTACTCCACCGAATTCGCCGTGGGGCGCAGCGGCGTGCGGGCCATTCTCGCGGAATACCTCAGCCGTGCACCGGAGACTTTTCAAACCGCCGCGCACGGATTCCTATTGGATGCGGAAGATCAGCGGCGGCGGTACGTGATATTGAGCCTGCTGCAGTCCGACGGGATTTCGCTCAGCGATTATCGGCGTCGTTTTGCGTCCGACGTGCTCGCCGACCTTCCGCAGATTGAAGAATTGGCCGAGCGTGAGTTGGCGGAAATCACAGATGATCGCATCTGTTTAACCGCATCCGGTCTCGAATTGTCGGACGCCATCGGCCCGTGGCTGTATTCCGTCCGTGTGCAAAATCTGATGTCGGAGTTTTCCTGCCGATGAATGTCTCCATCCTCTACCGGGGTAACCTGTCGAGCTGTAACTACGACTGTGCCTATTGTCCGTTCGCCAAACATTGGGAATCGCCGGAAGAACTACAGTCCTGCCAAGCCGGGCTTGCGCGATTCACCGATTGGTTCCGGCAACGGCACCGCGATCAGATCGGCGTCTTTTTCACCCCCTGGGGTGAAGCATTGGTCCGGTCGTGGTATCGCCGGGCGATCACCCAGTTGAGCCACCTGCACAACGTGCACAAAGTCGCCGTGCAAACCAATCTGTCCTGTCCGCTGGATTGGTTGGAGGAAACCCATGTCGGCAAACTGGGGCTCTGGTGTACCTACCATCCCGGCCAAACCACGTTGGACGCCTTTCTCGGCCAATGCAGCAAGCTCGACCGGGCGAACGTCGCCTACAGCGTTGGGTGCGTCGGCCTGAGGGAACATTTACCGGCGATTGAAACGCTTCGCAGCGAACTTCCGCCCCACGTCTACGTGTGGGTCAATGCATTCAAATCGCAACCGAATTACTATGACGACCTGCTGCGGAATGCTCTGATGGCCGTCGATCCGCTGTTTCCCATCAACAATATGCGGCACGCCAGCCGCGGTCATGCTTGCCGGACGGGATATCGAACATTTTCAGTGGACGGTCGCGGCGACATCCGACGATGTCATTTCGTCGATGAAATCATCGGAAACATTTACGAATCCGATTTCGAAAAGTCGCTCTTCCCCCGGGTCTGCCCGAATGAAACGTGCGGTTGTCACATCGGATATGTTCACCTGGAACGATTGCAGCTGGATTCCGTCTTCGGCGACGGACTTCTGGAACGGATCCCGAAACCGACAATGATAGAACCAGTTTCAAAACCCGGTTGTGCTTGTTCGAGAAACTAGCATGCAAGCGTCTGCGTGACGCACGAGAGGGTTTTAAAACTATTTGTAGGGAAAGCCAGCCGACGCGGGGTTCTCTCCGCCTATGCTGAGTAACAGGCGAAAACTCATCCCGCGCGGCGACGTTCTCATCTCATTCACTCGACAGCGGCCGGGGGTTTACGTGCGAATTTTCGGAGGACGACGTAAAACACCGGCGTCAAAAAGAGTCCAAAAATCGTCACGCCCAGCATCCCGCTGAATACCGCCGTGCCGAGAACGCGGCGCATTTCAAAGCCCGCCCCGGTCGCCATTAGCAGCGGAATCACACCCAGGATGAAAGAAAACGCCGTCATCAGGATCGGGCGCAATCGCAAACGGCAGGCATCGACGGCGGCTTGAAAGCGGTCTTTGCCCGCATCCTCTTCGGCCTTGGCGAACTCGACGATCAGGATCGCGTTTTTGCAAGCCAGTCCGATGAGCACGATAAAGCCGATTTGCGTCAGGATATTATTGTCCATTCCGCGCATCCAAATCCCCATGATCGCAAACAGCAAACACAGCGGCACAATTAAAATGATGGCCAACGGCAGCAACCAGCTCTCGTACTGTGCCGCCAAGGTCAAGAACGCGAATAACACTGCCAGGGGAAAGAGAAATAAGATCGTGTTGCCCGCCTGTTTCTCCTGGTAGGACAACTCGGTCCAGGCAAAGCCGAATCCCGGCGGCAGATCCCGGTCCGCCAACTGTTCCATGGCATCCAGCGACTGGCCGGTGCTATAGCCGGGAAGCGTTGCCCCGTTGATATCGGCCGCCGGATACAAGTTGTAACGAACCAGACGATCGGGGCCGACCGTGTGCTTGACCTCAACCACCGAACCGAGCGAAACACTTTTCCCGTCGGCACTCCGCGTCCGCAAGCGGAGAATGTCGCTTGGCTCATCCCGAAATTCGGGCTCCGCTTGAGCGGTGACGCGATAGGTTCGTCCCAACAAGTTGAAATCGTTGATGTAGGTCGAACCCAGATAGACCTGCAGGGCTTCAAACACATTGCTGACCGGAATGTCCAGCATCTGCGCCTTGGTCCGATCGACGTCGGCATAGATTTGCGGCACGCTGAGACGGTAGTTGGAAAACACCTGAACCAGTCCCGGTTGCTGGTTGGCGTCGGCAACCATCTTGTCGGCGACTTGATTCAGCGCTTCCAGCCCCGCGCCGCTTTGGTCTTGCACATACATTTTGAATCCGCCGCCACGTCCAATCCCGCGAACCGGCGGAGGAGGAATAATGAAGACCTCGGCCTCGTTGATGTCGCGGACGGCCTCCCGCATCTCGGCAGCGATCGTCTCCGCTCCCCGGCCGCGCGCGGCCCGTTCTTTGGCGTCTTCCAAGGGAAGAAATGTCACCGCCGCGTTGGGACTGATCGTAAATGTCGAGCCGGACAGTCCCACAATCCCCACCGCGTGGGCCACGCCGTCGATCTTGCTGCCGATTGCCGCCACACGTTTTGTGACGTCATCCGTCCGCGCCAGCGAGGCGCCGTCGGGAAGGCGAATGCTGACGATCAAGTAACCCTGATCCTGCTGCGGAATAAACCCTGACGGCACCATGCCAAAGCTGTACCACGTACATGCCAACAGTCCCACATAGAGAAGCAATGCCACCGCCGAAACCCGCACAATTCGCGACACGATGCCAGCGTAAGCGTCGCTCGTGTAGTCAAACACGCGGTTGAAAAGTCGTGCGGGGCCAGACAGCAGTCGCGAAAACCCTCTGCGTTGTACTGCGACGTCGCCCGCCGAAGTCTCCTGAACTTCACCGCGCGGCTTGAGTAGTAGGGCACATAGCGCCGGCGTCAACGTCAGCGACACAAATGTCGAGATCGCGGTGGAGCTCGAG
>CALFYU010000519.1 GCA_937952455.1 uncultured Planctomycetaceae bacterium | reverse complement strand
CACGGCGGAAACTGGGCCAACGGATCGTGCTCACCAACGGCTGCTTTGATTTGCTGCACGTCGGTCATGTGCACTATTTGCAGCAGGCGGCCGACGAGGGGGACTGCCTGATCGTTGCCGTGAATAGTGATGAAAGCGTTCGCCGTTTGGACAAAGCCCCCGACCGTCCGCTGTTTCCACAACAGGAGCGGGCCACGATGTTGGCCGCGTTGGGAGCAGTGGACTACGTGGTGGTTTTTGACGAAGACACGCCGCACGCGATTCTGGACCGTTTGCGTCCCGATTTGTTGGTCAAAGGCGGAACCTACGGCCGCGAAGAGATCGTGGGCTGGGAATTGGTCGAAGCCTATGGAGGCGAGGTGAAGCCATTGTCGGTCACGCCGGGGGTCTCAACGACTCAGATCGTAAAACGGCTGCGCGGTGAGAGCATTTTGAAACTCCCCCCAACAACTGCAGCTCAAGCGCCGGAGCGAAAAGCAGGATGAAAGTTGCAATCTTTTGTCCGAATTGGGTCGGGGACCTGGTAATGGCGACGGCGGCGATGCGCGCCGTCCGCGACCGCTATCCCCGCGCTGAAATCATCGGGATCATGCGGCCCTATCTCGCCGAGGTGCTGGAAGGGACGGGGTTGATCGACCGCGAACTATATCACGACCCCCGCGGCACCAATCCAGCGCATCGCGGTTGGGCGCTGAGTCGTCAGCTTCGATTGGAAAAGATCGATTTGGGGCTGTTGTTCCCCAATTCCTTCCGCACGGCGCTGATTGCCTGGGCGGGCGGCATCGAGCGGCGTGTCGGATTTGCCCGCGATGCGCGGCGGTGGTTTTTAACTGACGCGTTGAAACCCAAATCGCGGAAGACACCGCATCCGGTAATCGATGAATATTGGCGGCTGGCAGCCCACGTCGGCTGCCGCACGGCGGGCGGAGTTGCCGAACGCCGGCGGACGGAATTGGCGACGAGTTCGCACGACGAGCGTCGTTTTCAGCGGATTTTGAAGCGCATCGGTTCGCCGGGCGAGACCAACGGCATCGTCTGTCTCAATCCGGGAGGCGCCTACGGAGCGGCGAAACATTGGCCGACGTCGTCGTTTGCCGAATTGGGGCGGCTGATCGCCGACAAATACCAGAAACAGGTCGTCGTGCTCTGCGGTCCCGCCGAACAGCGTCAGGCCCGGGAAATCGTCCGGCTGTCGGGACACCCCCTCGTGGTCAGTCTCGCCAATGAAGGAGCAAGTTTGCGTCTGACCAAGGCGGCCGTTCGCGCAGCCGATCTGTTGGTGACGACCGATTCCGGCCCGCGGCACTTTGCGGCTCCGTTTAACGTTCCCGTTGTGACAATCTTCGGACCGACGCACATCGCCTGGAGCGAGACGTTTTACAACAAGGCGGTGCATCTGCAATTGCATGTTGATTGCGGTCCGTGCCAACAGCGAGTCTGCCCGCTGGGGCACCACCGTTGTATGCAGGAATTGCGCGTCGACCGGGTCTTTGAGGCGGTGACCAAGCTCTTGCACGATGACGCACGGCGGGCCGTCGCCTGAGTGCCTTTTGAGACGAAGCGATTCGTCCAAACGCGACCAAATCGGAGCAAAGACCGCATTTTTTACCCCGAAGAGGTCAAACATCGTAGCCCAGGGTAAGCGGCGAAGCCGCGCCACCCTGGGTGAGATGCAATCGAATACGAACAAACCCTGAAAGGGTTTGACAACCGCCATGCCAACGACTTCGCGATGTACGCACGATTGTGCAACCCTTTCAGGGTTGAAGCCCGTCGTATCCCCTTCCAACCTAGGGTGCGCTCACGAAGTTCGCGACCCTAGGCTACGGTATGTAACGCCTTCGGCGTATTTGTCCACGTTGACGCCACCACGAGCGGTCGGCTCTTGACGTATTTGATATTCGGCGTTGTCATTGGGTGGAAATGGGCCCATTTCGAAATTGAGTTCGCACAGTCGTTCACTAGGATCGAAACGCCGCAGGGCACATGACTCCGCAATACGGTTCCCATGGTTACAAACACGGCGACACAAATCAAATCACCGCATAGCGCGCCCGATATCACCAATCGACCGCCGCTGAAAATCGCCATCGTCCGCCGCTACTACTCCCTGCGGCGGGGCGGCGCGGAGCGATATTGTGTCAACCTCTCGCGCCAACTGCTCAAATTGGGACACGACGTCACGTTCGTTGGTGAAGGGATCGACGAGGAACTGGCGGATGAACTCCCGTATCTGCCGGTCCGCGTGCAATCGACAACTTCCTCGGCCCGCAACCGTTCGTTCGCGGAGAATTGCGCCAAAGTCGTCGCTGGGCAGCGGTTTGACATCGTTTACGGTCTGGGGCGGAGCCTGGGAGTCGATCTGTTTCGCGTTACCGAGCGTCTGCAGTCGCACTGGCTGAACGTGCATTATCGCCACCGCGTCAATCGGTTTTTGCAGCACCTCAATCCCCGTCATCGGACATTGATTGATCTGGAGCGAACGATCTGCCAGTCCCCGCAGACGCGGCGGATCGTCACCATCTCTTCCGTCGATGGGGGGCTATTGCAGCGCTACTACAACGTGCCGCCGGAGAAGATTCGCACGATCTATAACGGCGTCGACGTGGATCTGTTTCATCCCCGGCACCGCGAACGCGTCGCCGACGTCCGCAGCCAATGGCGCATCGGCACCGGGGACCCGCTGATCTCGTTTGCCTCGATGGATTTCGCCGGTAAAGGATTGCGCACGATCCTAGATGCCATGCAGCGGGCCAACAATCAGAACATTCGGCTACTTGTGCTGGGACGCGGCCCGCAGCGGAAGTTCGCCCGCATCGCTAAGCAATTGGGCGTCAGCCACCGCGTGACGTTCGCCGGCCGGCAGGATCGCATTGAACGGTTTTACGCCGCCGCGGACTTGATGGTCCTGCCGACGACGTATGAGCCGTTTCCCAACGTGGTCGTCGAGTCAATGGCGTGCGGCGTGCCGGCGATTACGACAGCGACTGCCGGTGGCGCCGATATGATTGACGAAGACGCGACCGGTTATTTGCTCCCGACGAGCGACGCCGCGGCCGACTTGGCGGTATTATTAGACCGGCATTTCGCCAAGTCTACGGCGGAGCAGGAAGCAATGTCCGTCGCCAGCCGCGCCAAGGTCGCCGGGATGACGATTGAGAACAACGCGCGGCAAGTCTCCGAATTGTTCTACGAGGTGCTTCGTGAAAAGCATCGAGTTTGAGGATTGGCAAGACGGCAAGCTCCGCGTGAACTGCGAGTTCGCGGAGATCCTCCGCGCCAATCAGCTCGATACCTTCGACGCATTGATGAATTATTCCGGCGGAGCGATCGCCAAGGATGTGCTTATTGAACGGACGACCACGCGGATTACGCTGGTCGATGGTGAGCGGCGGCGCGGGTTTTATATCAAACGGCACCGGCCGTCGCCGCTGAAGGAATATGTGAAGCCGCTGTTGCGCCTCACGTGGCCGATCTTGGGTGCCCGCAACGAATGGGACGCCCTACTGAAGTTCATCGCGGCTGAGATTCCGACGATGACCCCCGTGGCACTCGGCGAGTCGGGGCGGTATTCCTTTCTGGTCACCGAAGCGATCGACGGGTATGCGAAACTGCCGGCGTGGTTGGCGCAGCAACCGGCCGCGGCTGATCTGTCGCCGGTAATCGACCGCATTGCCGAGATCGCGCGGCGGATGCACGACGCGGGGCTGCACCATCAGGACTTTTACCTGGGGCACTTGCTGATCCAGGATCGCGGAGAGGAATTTGATATTCGAGTCATCGACCTCGGCCGCGCGCGGGGGCATGCCCGGCTCTCGCAGCGATGGATTGTCAAAGACCTGGCGCAGCTGGAATACTCCGCCCGCCATCGCAGCATGCGCGAAAGGATCCGGTTCCTCCGCAGCTATTTCGGCAGCACGCGCCGGCTGGACGCCGCCGAAAAACGCCTCGTACGGCGCATCCACTCAAAATCCCGCTGGATTGACCGCCACTCGCGGAAGAATCGGCTGTAGAGTAGGCTTGAGGCGTGAGTTGACAGGCCTGAGGGGGATCGGGTGATTCGTGGCCGGAAGCAGAGGGCGGTAGGCAGAGGGCAGTAGGCAGCAAAGAATGGTCCGTGGTTAGTGGCGAGAAAGGTTGGCCAATGGTGGCCGGACAGGTTGGGCCTGCCAACCCTAAGGTCTACGGACTAAGGCCTAAAGCCTTCGTCCTCAAGCCTGTTCCCTCACGCCTCAAGCCTCTGAGCGTCGATTCTTCCACGCGTTTCTGCTACCGTCATGGTGTCACGCGGCATTCGATTTCCGTCGCGATCGCACTTTTGGGTCTTGGAACTTAATGCAATGAACGATGCCACCGTCGCCGTGATCGTGGCGGTCCTCTCCTATCTGGTCGGTGCGATTCCATTCGGCTATTTGATTCCCAAATGGGTTAAGGGAATTGATATTCGCGAACATGGCAGCGGCAATCCCGGGGCGACGAATGTGCTCCGCACGCTGGGATCCCAATGGGGGATCCTGGTGCTCTGCCTGGATCTGCTCAAGGGTTTGCTGCCGGTGTGGATGTTGCCGCTGTGGCTATTGCCGCCAGGAAGTGCGGCGATGATGCACGTCCGCGTCTTGGCGGGGGTAGCGGCCATTTTGGGGCACACACTGCCGGTCTACCTACAGTTTCGCGGGGGAAAGGGGGTCGCGACTGCCCTGGGCGTGGTGATCGTCCTGGGTGGCTGGGGGACGCCGATCGCGGTCGCGGTGTTCCTCATCACGTTTCTACGCTGGCGAATCGTGGCGCTCAGTTCCATTTTGAGTGTGACCGCGTTCGCGATCGCACAATTGGTCCTGCTCTATCCCTATCCGCGGGCGACGTGGAGCATGCTGGCATTCAGCCTGGCGGCCCCGGCGCTCATTGTCTACCGGCACCGCAGCAACATCGTCCGGATCATACATCACGAAGAGGCGACAACACAATTCGGCAAGCGGCCCCCTGAGACCAGCGAAAACAGGACGCCGAAACGGGGCGAAGATTCCGCGGCATGACACTCCGAGGCAGTGCAGCAACGCCGCAGCCGGTCGAATCGTTATACGATATTCACCCCACGCGAATATCGTTGGTCAATTCCAACACTTCGTCGATGATGTTCATCGCCGCGTGCGACGCCAGTTGTTTGGCGTAATAGCTCGAGGTTCGGCCGGTGAGCACGATGTGATCGGCCAGCAGATCGACCTGCAATCCTTGGATTTGTCCGTTGGTCTGTTCAAGGACCTGGCGGCGGACTCTTTCGTTGAGCGGCGTCTGGGACTGAACCGCTGGCGTATGCAATCGCATGTCTGTTTCCTCCTTGATGAAAGGTCGTTGTGCGATTCCCGTTTCCAATGCCCGGCTCGAAGCGACGGCCGACTTCATGGGGAGAAGTCACCGGCGGCCCAATACCGGCCCTCGGCAATGCGGGGGAGTTTGCGACGGCGCGGATTAGTAAAAACCCCGCTCGGACGAACAAACCATTCGCATCACGGATAGAAGTCAATCGTGTCTCTCGTGTCCTTGATGTCACGTCGACTGAAGTCGTTGGCGCTTGCGGCGGGCAATTTTGAATAGGCTCAAACGGGTCAATCGTGCGAGAGGACAACATACCTTTTGTCCCCGACGGCCGCTCCGCAAATCCAACACCCAACTGTAGTTAATCACCGACAATCCGTCAAACGAAATCCGCCCGCAACGGACTCGATTCATAAAAAACTCATCAAGATTGTCAGACGCCGTTCCCGCGCGGCGACCAATTTGCGATGATAGCCGCCCGCCGGGGAGGCCCTCTGGAGGACGACCTTCCCCGGTGAAGACCGTTAGTCAATACCCTGAGACCAAGGAACCCCGCCCAAATGGACCCGTCGACATTGGAGTTTCTCAAGTCGTTGTTGTCCGCTCCTAGTCCGTCCGGCTACGAGCAGCCGATCCAGCGCGTCGTCCGGGAATTTGCCGGCCAATTCGCCGACGAGGTCACGACCGACTGGCACGGAAACGTGATCGCGGCCGTCAATCCCGGCGGTTCGCCGCGGATCATGCTCGCCGGACACTGCGACCAGATCGGGTTGATGGTCAAACACATCGACGACGAGGGGTACGTCTGGGTCGACCCCATCGGCGGCTGGGACGTACAGATGCTGATCGGCCAGAATATGGTGATTCACAATGCCGCCGGCCCCGTCCCGGGGGTCATCGCCCGCAAGGCAATCCACCTGCTCACCCCCGATGAACGCAAACAAGTTCCTGAAATGAACGATCTCTGGATCGATATCGGTGCCAAAGACAAAGCCCAGGCTCAGGAGTTGATCGCCATCGGTGACCCGGTGACGTTTGAACTCGGTTTCCGCGAACTGCAAAACGGCTTGGCGGCCGCCCCCGGCATGGACAATAAAGTCGGCGCCTGGGTCGTGATGAACGCCCTCCGGCTCACCGCCGCGGGTAACCCCAGGGCAGCGGTGTTTGCCGTTTCAACAGTCCAGGAAGAAATCGGTCTCCGCGGCGCGAGAACCAGCGCGTATTCCATCGAGCCGCAATTGGGAATCGCCGTCGACGTCACGCACGCCACCGATTGTCCCACGGTCGACAAACAGAAATACGGTGACATCAAGATGGGCAACGGCCCGGTCGTCTATCGCGGGCCGAACGTCAATCCGGTAATGCACGAACAACTCAAGGCGATTTCCCAAGAGCGGGAAATTCCCGCCCAAATCGCCGGCATTTCCCGCCCGGCCGGCAATGACGCCAACGCCATGCAGATTAACCAGGGGGGCATGGCAACCGCGATCGTCGCCATCCCCAATCGCTACATGCACAGCCCGGTCGAGGTGATCTCACTGGACGATCTGCACAACGCCGCCCGACTGATTGCCGAGTTCTGTCTGTCGTTGACACCCGAGAGCGACTTTACTCCGTAGCGGCGATTGGCCTCCTGCTTCGCATCAACGTTAAAATCGCGCATGGCACGACACAGCCGTTGTACAATCGGGGGCATTTTTATGAACCGAAGGCCGAAAAATGTGCGTTGCCGGTGACGGTTGACCATTTTCACCGAGACAGGGACCTGACCGCCATCGATGTCCACCATCAGCTGCCCACAATGCCGCGCCGATCTGGATGACGACCTCCGCGAAAGTCTGGGGCGCGCCGAATGCCCGTTTTGCGGAGCCGACGTGCCGGAGTTGGCAACGGCCGCAGTTCCTCCTGATGAGGTCGATTCCGACGCCGCGCGGCTCTCGCTGCCGCCGTTGCCCGCGAAGAGCGTGATTCAAATCGTCCAAGTCACCCCCGAGCGCCGCGTGTTTTACATCCCCGGCGGGAGATCCGGAAGTATCGGTTGTTTCGCTTTGCTGTGGAACGGCTTCATGGCGGTGTTCACGGGCGGAATGGCGTCCGCTTTTTGGGGCGGCAATCAGGGCGACATCACGCTACCGATGTTGATCGCGTTTCTCAGCGTGTTTTGGCTGGTCGGTCTCGGAATGGCGATCTGGTGGTTCAAAACAAAGTTCGAGCGCTTGTTCGTGATGATCGAACCGCAAAGGATCGTAATTCAGCGCGTACTCTTCGGCCGCAAGCGGATCGACGAGACCGTATTGCACGAATCGTCACGGGCGGAACTAGTTGAATCATACAGGTCCAATGACGAGCCGGTGTATCGCGTCGAAGTCGCCGGCACGAACCGTGCAGCAAAATTCGCCACGTCGCTGGAACGAGACGAAAAGAACTGGCTGGTCGACCGCATCAACGAGTTCTTGCACCCCGCCGGAATTTCTCCCACGGCACAAAACCCGGCCAAGTTCTGTTTTCAGTGCGGTGCGAGTTTGAAAGAGGTCGAACCCGACAAGGAGACGGGCAGCCGGACCTGTCCCGATTGCGGGCAAACGATCGCTGCGCCGGACAACGGCCAAACGCCGGCGGGCCGCTTGCCATCGGACATCAATGCCGAGATCGATGCCGCCGAATTGGCGCAGCCGGCGGACGTGACGATCGACGAACAGCACGTGGACCACCTACAGTTTCACCTGCCGATCTGCTCGCGCGCGGGAGTGGCCTGGGTCGTCGCAGCGATTTCGATCGCGTTCGGAGCGATCTTTATCGGCATTGCCTGTTCCTCATTGTTCGGCGGGGGTAATATCGATCTCTTCGATGCGCTCGTCTGTTTTCCGTTTATGATCGGCGGCTTGATGCCGATCAGCATCGGGCTGGCGGCGCTCCGCGGACGCATCACGGTCGATCTCACCCGCGAGCGAATCAAAGCGCGGTATCATCTCGGTTTGCTGGGAAAATCGAAGGAGATTCCCACTGATCAGATCACCGACGTGACCGTGATGGCCGGCATGGATTCCGACACACGGATTCGCGGTCGTCGGCCAACGCGCCCCACCTCCGATGCCGCCGCCTGCGTCGTCAAATCGGGCGCACAAACAATTCCGCTGACACTGATCCACGACAAGCCGACGGCCCGCTACGTAGCGCAATTGGTGCGGCGGCAATTGCACGAAATGGGTGTGCAGTTGTCGTAGGTCATGCTGAGCATGATTTACGGGCTGTCTCGGTAAAATCCCCCGCACATTTCGCGTTTCAATGACTGGAGAGGCGAAGAGTCTGACTTCACACCGGGGAGACATAACATGCGAACGATTCCCCACATGTGCCTGGCGTGCAGTGAAATCGTCGACGTCGCGATTCCGATCGACGAAACAGAGCCAAGTGGGTGTCCCATGTGCGGCGGGGAGTTGACCTGTGATTTTGACATGCCGGCCAATGAGCACGTCACAATCGAAGTGCAGACGCCGGAGCGGTTGACGATTCGTTATCCCATGGGAATTGCACCATTTGCGGGTTACGACGTTGCAGCCATTTGTGTAAACAACATACCGCATGTGGCGATCGTACTATTTCTGGTCGCCCAAGTTCATTCAGCGGTGAGTCCGATGAACCTGGAAAACCTGGCGCTCATTGGAATTGGTTTGATTTGCTGGTTCGCGTTGATCAATGTGGTCGCGTTTGCCCAGCGGTGGGGATGTCGGATGATCGAACTCAATCCTGAGTATTTGGTCATACGGATCTGCTTCGCTCGCCTCTATTGGACACAAAAGGTCAGGGCGGCAGAGGTTCAAAAGGTGTATCTCCGCGAATTTCGCATTCCTCACATGAGCACTCGGCGGATGCTGGGTGTACACGTTAAGCTTCCCTTTGGCGTTACAAGAGAGCGACGATTTGTATTAGCCAATGATCGCTCCCCGGACCTCGCTCGCTACATTACGCACCTCCTCCGCCGACAACTGATCACGATGGGACACGACTTGCAGGATGCCTGAATGGGCACAGTTCACTGAATCTTAGTACTCCTCTCGCGGGTCGCTTCTTGGGCGTAGTCAACCGCGCTCGAAACCGAAAGCACAGCATGCGAACGATTCCCCACATGTGCCTGGCGTGCAGTGAAATCGTCGACGTCGCG
>CALFYU010000518.1 GCA_937952455.1 uncultured Planctomycetaceae bacterium | reverse complement strand
TCGAGTATTACCGCAACGGCGGGATTCTGCACAAGGTGCTGCGGGATTTGGCGGCCGGTTGATCGCCGCCACCAAGCTGACGGCTTCGCCGTCGTAACAACCAACGAGAACGTCTTTCCTACGCGTATCAAAAATCGCGACCATTGTGGGGACGCCTATGTTGCGCTCTGAGGAAACGGGCGGTGGTTACTTCGGCGGCGGTCTCTATTTCGCTACACTTGGGATCGATTGCGCATCCGTCGATGAATTCAAGTCGGATTGGGCAGAGGCGTTAAGCTGGATTGCCGAGTGGCGAGATCGCCGAATTGGCCAGACAACAGGTGTAACGTTTCTGATCCGGGCGGGAACGACGGCGAAATCTATCAACGCCTTCAAGGCGTTTATTGGAGAACACCTGTTGACCAATCCATTGCCTCCGAGCGAACTGCAAGGTCTCCGCGTAGACGTTGCACTTTTCGGGCTACCAGGAATGGAGCAGCATTTAGATCTCACTTTGTACCCGAATGGCATGTGATCGTCGCGCAGTTCCGGACATCAGTTCGCTGGGCAACGAAAAATGGATGAACGCTATTGGGGTTGCACGGCACTCGAAGTCCCGTTCACGGGACTTCTCCCGCGGCACGCGGGTAACCGCCCCGCTGTTTACGGCGGGGAACACGGCTTAGCAGAGCGCAATCCCCCGCCGTAAACGACGGGGCTACAACCGCTGCGCGGAAACCCCGGTGAACCGGGCTGGATTGCCGCACTCGCAATCATCCAACAGCAAAAAAAATCCCGCCGCGCTGTCCGAAGACAGCCGGCGGGAATCCGGACTTGCGGGAATCCTTAACGTTGCATGCTGGTGAGTCTCGGTTGGCTACTCGACGCGGGCTTGGAAAGTCACCGCGCCGCCTTCTCCTCCCGCAAGCGGTTCGTCCAATTCCCAACGCAGAATCAGACTCCCCGCACCGTTGTCTTCGGTCACGAATTTGCCGGCACGATCCGACTCAGCCGTGTCGGGAACGTAGCTCAAGCGAACCGTGAGATTGTCGATGATCGCCACGTCAGTGACCGGCAAATCGCCGATGTTGTCGTAGCGGATCGTGAACGTCACGATTTCACCTTTCTCGGCAATATGTTTATCCGCCAGTTTGACCAGGCGAATGCGTCCTTTGGATTTCTTGGGATCATCCGTCGCCGCCAATTCTTGCGCCGTCCAGCGGGTGTAGACCTCGTTGGCACTGACCGTTTTGGCTGCCACCACCGGATAGGCATCGTGTGACCAGACAGCCGCGGCTTGCACCGCTTTGCCGATCGCAGCGGCTTCGTCCTTCACCAATTCGCCGGCGCGAATGAACTGGTAATCCTCAAACGCGTTGAGCAACTTGCTGTTTTCCAATAGCGCCACCGGTTTGGTCACGGCGGACGTGCCGAGATCGCCGTCTAGGTCGCTGGCACGCAGCCGCGTCCGCAGACGTTCGCTGCCGACATTTTCTTGTTGTGCGATCGCCGCCATGCGGTTGTAGTAATTGATGCCATGTTCCGACGTTTCCGAGCCGACCGCTTGATCGACGTCGATCTCCTCACCCAAGTTGGTGATCACACTCACTGCGGCAAAGCGTGGGGAATAGACAGCCACCCGGTTGGATTCCTTGACGTGCCGCACCCCAGCATCATCACGATACTCGGCGCCGGCATCCTCGGGGTCAAACCGGTGTAGTGCACCGACGTGGCACGGTCGCCGCCGTCATAGATATATTCATGCGGATACTTCGCCTGCGAGGCTTCTTCTTCGACGGCGACGAGCGTCGGATCGACCGGAGCAAATAGCGCATTGCCGTCACCGACTCCCGGCCCGAAACCATTGCCGTAGGCTCCGGGAGGGCAATAGTCCCCTTCGATGCCGTGGCCGTGCCCGGACAATTGAATGATCTCGCCGCCGGCGGATTTTGCGCGTGATTTCACCGACCGATCGTTTGAGGTTTCAACGTGCACGGCCGATTCAATGGGTACCGCCGCACCGTCGGGTGACTCATCGAGCGCATTGACTGCGACCTGCGTCCCTTCGCCGGCAAAGGGGTCGCCCGCCACCTGATTGCGGCTGCTGGAGCAGGAGCAAAGTCCCAAGAATAACAACGCAGCAGGAACATAGCCCAGACGCCACGCCGAATGCCGAATTCGCCCTGCCACGCGGTCTGTTTGGTTACGTCTCATGTTCCCGTGTCTCTGCTTTTGCCCGGAAGTTGTTTCCGCCGTTCGGAGTCAGGCTGCGGATGGAACGCCTATTTCGTAATCATCCGCCCCAATTCGGCGGTCGTGTCGTTTTCTGTTGTGTTCGGAACCGATGCGGCGATCGGTGCACCGTCTCCGTAGAAATCGGCGTTGTTGCCATTCAACAGCGGGATACGGCCTCCCAATCGGACGATGGCCATCGGACGTCCGTAATAGTCGGCGACGGCAATCGCATTTTCGTGCGGTCCCAAGACGTCGACCGGAACGGTCTCGTCGAGTTTGATCGGGTTGGCCAGTTGTGGTTGTTCGAGATACACCACTTTGGTGATCAAGCGGCCGTTGAGCGCCAGTTCAATTTCTTCGTTGGAGAAGGTAATCGGAATGGGGAAGTCGGCCGCGCGGCCCCGCGGGGGATGCAGACGGTCCAACAATTCAATGGTGGGATAGAGTTCCGCGCCGGGAAATCGCGGGATGTTGCTGATCTTGATGCGATAGACGTATCCGGCGAGCATGCCGGCTTGTCCGGGCGCCGCGAATTCGGTTGCCTGTTGGCCGGCGCCGTAAAAAGTGACGTCTCCCGCTTCAGGCAGTTCCACGCGCACCGGTTGAAAATAAAATCCGTCCGCTTTTCCGAGCAGTCCCGCCCAGCGTCCGGCGACACCCGGGGGAGTGTTTTGATCGAGCGGAAAATACCGGCGTTGAGACTGGGCGTTGGCGTGGGTCGCGG
This sequence comes from uncultured Planctomycetaceae bacterium, assembly GCA_937952455.1. Lineage (GTDB taxonomy): Bacteria > Planctomycetota > Planctomycetia > Planctomycetales > Planctomycetaceae > Symmachiella. The sequence goes on along the minus strand of CALFYU010000518.1, from coordinate 6,538 downwards.
TGACCCACAGTGCCAGCCCCGCACACAGTACGGTTAAGGTTCGGCCGAAGACGCTCCGGCGTACGAATCGGGCGGGAGACCCCGCGGATTCCGAACTCGTTTGTTCGATGCGCCACAACACGATTGACGTTCCCGACTAGAGAGTAGAGTAAGTAGAAACCAAAGGCATCTGTTGATCTGCGCGCGGACCATCGAAGTTTTGTTGGTCAGCGCGGCCCGTCCGCTGGTATTTGTGACGTCAACAGCCCGCCGCGGGCCGGAAGCCGTGCCGCCGAGTTGGTCGACGGCACGGTCCCGGGTTTTTTGCAGCGGTAGTCACATACCCAAACACCCGAGTGCTTATTGCAGGTCGCCCGGAGGGCAGGCCATTTGGTTGCCGTCGAGAATCGTGCGGTGCTCGATCTGGCTGGCGCGGTGCTGCTTGAGGTGCTCGTGGTGCTTCGCACCATAGTGGCGTTCCTCGTACTGCACGTAGTTGACCGGATCGGGCAGGTTGATTCCCGGGCTGTGCTTGACGTCAATCAGCAAGTCACGCGTGGGACCGGGAATGTGGGTTTTGGTCAGGTTCCGCACCGTGTGCGAACGCAGACCGGCCGGTCCGCCGTACGGAATGTGCGGAGGTCCAGGCAACCCGATCGGCGTGGCCGTGACGGGATAACCCCAAACCGGAGTTCCGCCGACGCCGCTAATCGGATTGTAAGCCGGGACGCCGCCCATTGGCCGCGGGGCACCCATCATCATCGCCGTCGGCTTACCGTCGGCACCGATGTAACCAATCGGCATCGGCGGGGCATGTTCGTCGTTCTTGCCGCTGATTTGGCGAACGAAACCGGCCGGCCGGACTTGACCGTTGGCGGCCAGCGCCGGAGCGTCGGCCATTTCCAGGTCCATGTTACCGATGCGAATCACGGCCATAATCGTGCCGCGGCGACTCGCTTCAGCGACCGGGTCCATCCCCGGATCAAGCCGTGTGGAGACCAGCGTTTCCACACCGGCGATCGCCAGTTCTTGGTGCTCGTCGTCCGGCATGTAGATGACTTTGGTCACGAAATTGTTGGCGTCGACTTGGTCGATGTCCTCGTCGGTGAGTTGGACGGGAATCGGGTTGTGCGACAAGTAGGCTTCGGTGGTCGGATGTGCGGGGTAGACCTGCAGCGAGGGATACAGCACCAACCCGGCGCGGTCAGGAATGTTGGTCAGCTTCAACCGATAGGTCGCGCCTTGGTTGAAGTTGTACCGTCCCGGAGCCGTGAGTTGCTCTTCGGCGAATCCGCCGTCGATTTGCCAACCGATCCCCATACCGGCCGGACCGATGAACCGAACTTGTGAGGTCTGCGTCGAGAACGGACCGCCGGCGCCCATCGCGCCGCCCATCATCGGCAACACGCCCGGTCCGGGTCCGTCAACCATCGGTCCCGGACGCAACAGATGCTGTGCCGGCGGAGCGTGGTACATGTTGGAATCGACCGAAGGATACCCTCCGCCCGATCCGTTGCAATCATCAGGACAAGTCTCGCATGTGCTACAGCCGACGGTCACGATGACCACGGTGCTCAATGCCAAAAAGTAGGATCTCATCATAACCCCCTCGGGTACCTAAGTAATGTGACTGGTGCGCACGGGAAACGACGCGGTGTGACGTTTCCCGAACACCCTGCTCCCGCTGCGACTCGGTCGCCGAATCCAATCGCATTCGCCGCCCGACATCCCTAATTCGTCTCGTGTGAATTGCTGTCGACCTTTCGGCCGCCTAGCGAATAAACTAAAACGACCCAACGGATCGCTCGAAAGCGGCATAGGTACCAACGGGTGGTCCCGCCGCCTCATGTTCACGCACTCAGACGGCAACTTCCGTACGGCATGCGATCACAATCAGTTTTTTCGGAATAACCGGCCCCGATTCTTTGGTGAAGTCAGCATTTTCGTAACATGGCAAAAACCTTGCCCATTTTGGTCGCTGCCACAACCTGTCTGTACGTAATGCGTTGCGGTGACGCCGCCCCGCCGCAGGCGTCCGCGCCGGGATCGCCGGTCGCAGCGCAAACGCTGCCGCCCGGTGCGGATTTGGTCCTCGCACAGGCCGATCCGCCGCAAGAGACCGATTCCGAACCCACCCAAGATACGGAACCCGCCGCGAAATCGGCCGATGAGAAAGCGGCGGATAATAAGGCCACCGCTGCAGCCGCTCTCAAAAAAGCCCGCGAACTTCTCACCCAACACCACTCGGTCCGCGCCAACGTGATCGAGACGGTGGAAATCGGCAATCACGGCTTCACTGCCACCGGCCGCTATCTCCAACGCGGCGAAACGAAGATCCGTCTGGAATTCGACCTCCAAATCGGGCAAACCAGCGGGGCCTTGATGGAGGTCTGCGACGGCGAAATCCTGTACACGCGGCACATCATCGGCGAAGAAATCCAGCTCACCCGCCGCAACGTACGGGAAATTCTGGAAGCCGCTCGCGCCAGCCAAACCGCGACCGCCGACCTGTTCATTGCCGAGATGGGACTGGGCGGACTTCCGGGTATGTTGGCCGCCTTAGAACAGGCGATGACCTTTGACGTCTTGAAAGACGATACGCTCGATGATAAGAGCGTGTGGATGGTTCAGGGAACCTGGAATCAGCAGTACCGCGACCGGTGGCTGCAAGGTCCCGGACAGCCCCCCGGCAGCGACGGTCAACCTGGCGCCCGGGAACTGCCCAGCCTCATTCCCGATCTGGTACGGATCTTCCTCGATCGCAAAACTGGGTTTCCGCTGAAGATTGAGTACCGCAAGAAGGTCCCCGGCCGTAATCACACCCGGGCCATGTTGACGCTGGCGTTTCGAGAAATCGAACTCAACGGAGCCATCGACGACAGCGAATTCACCTTCATCCCGCCGGAAACGCCGATCCCAATCGACCTCACGCCGTTCTACAAGGAACGCATCCGCTTGGCCGTGCAGTCCGCCGGGCAGAAAACGCAGGCACCGACCGACGCCCCGGACGCCGGTCAAACGCCGCAGCCGTAATGGTCGGTCAACGTCAAGTTTTCGCGAATCGATTTCCCATCTGAGCTCTCGGACCGGTGTCGCCTACTGGTCGGGGGTGAGGTATGCACCACACGGGACGTCCAACTCGCATGGATCGGCCCCCCGACGTCAAAATTCGAGTGGCACGGACCCACAGGTCACCCGGTCGCTAGTCCATCGAGATGAAAGGCCGCATTCATCGTGGTGACGACCGTCTCCCGCGGATCGCGGCGGATGATATTTACGCCGCAATTTGACTGCCGGATACTGGGGGCCAACGCCAAGGGAACACCCAATAACGTGGCCAGATAGACGCGATTGACGACGTTGTGCGCCACAACGACAATCGATTCGCCCGGATGGTTTTCCAACAACCCGTTCATCACGGGCGTGACTCGTGCCGCCACATCGCCGTACGATTCCCCATCGAGATAGCCGTGTTCCACGGGGTCTTGGCGAAATAGGGCATAGGCGTCGGCAAAGTCCCGCTCGATGGTTCCCCAATCCAATCCTTCCCAGCGTCCGACGTTGCATTCGTTGATTGCGTCGGCCGTTTTCACGGTCAGACCGTGCGGTTCGGCGATCTGGGCCGCCGATTGCTGCGCCCGCAGCATGGGACTGGCGTAGACGTGTGAGATGGGATATTCGCTCAGCAAGCCGCTGCAAGCGGCCGCCTGTGCTCGCCCCAACGTGCTCAGCGGCCCGTCGATACCCTGTCCTTGCAAGATATAGGGCCGCTGCAAATTCGCATCGGTCGCCCCATGACGCACAAGAAACAAGAAAGTCGTATCGGCCGGCGGGCGAGTTTTCATCATGAACGTCGTTGTGTATCCATTCGAACGGTAGGGGACAGGCTTGAGGCGACAGGCTTCAGGGTTGGCTAAGGAATGTTGGAGGAGCAACTACAAGTCAACTAACTAATTCGGTGACACGCCAAGCGGGCAGCGGTAAATTGATTCGTCCGCGCCGGCTTCCTCAAGCCTGTCTCCTCAAGCCTCAAGCCTAATTCATCAACGCCTGCACATCGCCGTAGGTCGCGTAAACCATCAGGCCCAAAATCAACAGGATGCCGGCGATGGTTAACCGCTCATGCAGCCACAGCAACCGCCGGTCGATGCATTCCAGGAGGTACATCAAAATCTTGCCGCCGTCCAAGGGGGGCATGGGCAGCATGTTGAACACTGCCAGGCTAATGCTCAAGGCGTTGAGGAACTTCAGCATCCCGATGAAACCGCCGGAGACGATCTTGTCCCCCACGGCGACGATGCCGACGACACCCGAAACTTCGCCCGCTCCGGTAAACAGCCCGCCAATCGCCGCCAGCATCGCCAGAATCATATTGGCGATCTGTTCCGCCGGCTGAATCGAGATGGCAGCCAGGCTGAATCCCGATTGCAGTACGTTATAGACGGCCAGGCAGACGAACGAGAGCAGGATGTTCGCAATGGGTCCGCCAAAGGCAAAAATCAAACGCCGTGAGACGGGGATCTTCACAAATTCATCGTGATCCTCAACGGCGGGAAGCACGTATCCGCCCAATGGTATCGCCGACAGCCAGTAGTCGGTCTCTCCCCGCCGCCAACCCCAAAGTTTCGGCCCGATGCCGACGGAAAACCGCGCAACAGGAATCTTTGTCCACCAAGCGGCGACCAAGTGGCCCAGTTCGTGAATCAAGATCGCTAAACCGATCAGCAGGGCGCTGATGATATACCCCATCTCATAACTCCTTGGGACTTCGCAAATTTTTTTGATCCTCCAATTATCACGCGCGGCCGAGGGCTGTAAAGGGAGGTTCGGTTGAATTCCATCGGCGCTCGACGTTGATTTTTCGACACAAATCCGTGCAAACCGATTGATTGCTGCCGGTTGGACCGGATAGACACAGTCGCCAGCCGGCGGTGCCGCCAATGTTATTCAGCGGGGTCCATTAAGTCATTGCCGGTGCGCAAGCATCGTTTCAATACCTCCAGCTTCATCCCATAAATCCGGGCCGGTTAGATTGGCGTTTGCCGACCGAACCGTTATCGTGAAGCCGTTGCCGAGGCTGTTTGGGCAGGCAACTTGCAAGAATAACTTCGTGATCGACGCGGGAGGGTACGTCTCGATGAGTGGGAAACAGGTCAACGTCGCAATTATTGGCATGGGGTTTGGGGCGGAGTTCATTCCCATTTATCAACGGCATCCGCAGGCCAATATGTATATGATCTGTCTGCGTTCCAAGGACAAACTCGACCAGATCGGTGACGCGTACGGCATCGAAAAGCGGTATACGAGCTACGACGACGTCTTGGCCGACCCGCATGTTGATTTCGTGCACATCAATACGCCGATCCCCGACCACGCCCCGCAATCGATAGCCGCGTTAAAGGCCGGCAAGCACGTCATGTGCACCGTGCCGATGGCCACCACGATTGCCGAGTGTGAGGAGATCGTCAACCTCGTCAAAGAGACCGGCCTCAAATACATGATGGCCGAAACGGTCGTCTACGCCCGCGAGTTTCTGTTCGTGAAGGAACTCTACGAAAAAGGGGACCTGGGCAAGATCCAATTTCTACAGGCCAGCCACGTGCAGGATATGGACGGCTGGCCCGACTATTGGCCCGGTCTGCCGCCGATGCACTATGCCACGCACTGTGTCGGCCCCTGCCTGGCGCTGACGCGCGGCGAGGCGGAATACGTTTCCTGTTTCGGCTCGGGGACGATTCGCGAGGAATTGATTCCCAAATACAATTCCCCCTTCGCTGTCGAGACGACGCACATCAAGTTCCGCAATTCGGACCTCACGGCCCGGATTTATCGTTCGCTGTTCGACGTCGCCCGCCAATATCGCGAGAGCTTCGACGTCTACGGCACCAAGCAGGCATTCGAGTGGCCCTTGATCGAAGGAGAAGATCCGGTTCTGCACACCGCCAAGAAGCCGGAACCGGAAATCCCCGAACGGATCAAGGTCCCCGATTATGCGCACCTCCTGCCCAAAGAGATTCAACCTTTCACCACCGGCGGCGTTTACGACGCGGACGAGCATCAGCATCTCTCGTTCACGCAAGGCGCCGGACACGGCGGCTCGCACCCGCATCTGGCGCACGAGTTCGTCACCGCCCTAATCGAAGACCGCGACCCGTACCCCAATGCCGTGCAATCGGCCAACTGGACCTGCGTCGGCATCTGTGCCCACGAGTCAGCCCTCAAAGGAGGCGAAATCGTCCGCCTGCCGGAGTTCACGCTATCGTAATCACAAAGGGGAGGTATCTAGGCCACGGATTGACACGGAAAAACACGGATTTTTCGGCATGGGAGTAGAAACCCCAAACCGACGGATTGCCGTCGTACACTGCCCTTCCTGCCAACCGACGATCAAAGTGATAGTCAGCACAATGAAAATTGCCACAGAGCTCGCAGAGAAGCTCTTCGCGGCGAATTACAACGACCTTCCCAATCATTCAATTCACTCGGCCTCAAATTGACTATGTCCTCCAATCCACAATCAGGGAGACAATGAGTCGTTTGAGTCAATACGCCCTAATTT
>CALFYU010000517.1 GCA_937952455.1 uncultured Planctomycetaceae bacterium | reverse complement strand
GCTGGAGTCTTCGTGCGAAACTCTCAAAACTGAACTGTTGGGAGTGGGGGCGGAAATCGAGGCGTTCGTCAAGAACGGCACGCTGCCCCACCGCGGCAATTGAGATGCGCCAAACGCGCGCGGCAGTCTCAAAACGACACGGTCGCCGCCGACCCGATCTTGCGTTGACACGGTGATATCGATAACCTGCGTCCCCTCTCATCCCCCGCCGGCAAGGGACAGCTGCGCCGGGCGATGCGTGTCGACGGCCTATTGCCATCGAATGTCCCCTGTATTGCAAGGATGCTACCGTGATGCGGCGCCGTTTTGCCTATTCATTGCTGCTGATCGCATTGTTCGCCGCGACGCAAGGCTGCCGGTCGCCCGGTTCCCCGCTGGCCGCGAATCCCTTCGGTGCGGAAGAGCAAGTCGCCGATTCCGGTCCGTCGAACAGCAAATTTCTCTCATCGTTTCAAAGGTCCCGCAATCGCCGGGCCGCTGCGACGTCTGAACCTTCGGCGCGCCAGCCGGCCGCCTCTGAGCCGTCACGTCAGCTCGCATCGTCCGGACAAGCGGAATCCGGGTTTGACGCCGAAACCCAGGCGCTTATCGATCGCAAGCTCGCTTCAGCCACTCCCGAACAGCAAGCCCAGATGCGCCGCGACCTGCAGGGTGTCCCCCCGCATTTGATCCCGCAGGTGCTCAACGCTTTTCACTTAGGGCAACAACTCAATGAACCGGCCGCGGCCGAAAACGATCGTGCCGCATATGGACACGCAGCGCCATCAATGCCACCGGACCGGCCTCGCGAAGCGGACGGTTATCAACACCTGGCCAACGTCGATCCCCAGAGCCGATTTGCGCCGCCGCAACCTTCGGGCGGCGCAGGCGACGCGTCGCACGGATACGAGCAACCCCCGCAAACGTTTCCCGGCCAATCCCGGTCGGTGACACCAGCCGCTTATGCGGCGACGGACATGGGCGCCCGCCATCCGGTCCAACAGGCGGATTGGAACGGCCCTCAGAGTGCGGCCGATGCGCGGTTGGCAACCCGACTGGGCGACTATCAGCCGCCGGGACAACCCCACCAAAACGTCGACACGATCCAGGCACAATACCGAGCACCCGAGCACCAGCAAAACCCGGCCGACGATTTGCCGATCTACCAGAAGCCCGGCTCACAACAACCTGGGCGCGCTCATGTCGGGACGCTCACGCCAGGTGACTTTGCCGCCGCCGGTCAATTGCCGCCGGCCAATTTGCCGTCCGCGGCGCAGGGGATCATACAACAAACCAACGTGACGATGGCGAATAACGCCCCGGTGTCGCTGCCATCCGCCGTCGACCGAACCCCGATCGCCATGGCTTGGCGCGCCCAATTGGGGCAGATGATCGCCATGGCGGAACGCGAAGTCGCGCAGCTGCGCCCCGGCATGAACGACGACTCGCCGGCAAGCCGCGATTTTATCGAGAACAACGTCTATCTGCGGATGTTGTACCTGATGTCTGACCAGCCGGCGCAACAAGCCCGCGCTTGGGAGCCGATTCCCGGCATCGATCCGGCGCAACAGGAATTCTGGCAATACACACTGTATGGCATGTCGAATTACTTCGACCGCAACCCGCAACTTGTGGGACCGGAGCGATACAGCGAAGCAGTCAAATCGTTCAGCCGCGCGACGAACAAACTCCGCAGCCTGGCCAACTTGGAAATCGGCGACATCGCCCTGTGCAGCAGCGTGACGAACTTCGGCAACTACAAACGGATCGAGCCGGAGGAGTTCAGCCCGGGACAACAAGTGGTGCTGTATGCGGAGATTCGCAACTTCACGACGCGGCTCACCGACGACAACTCTTACCAAACGATGCTGGCCCCCACGATTGAGTTTTTGATTCCCGGCACCGGCCCCATGGGAGGACGTTCGGTGCATAACGCCATTGAGATGCAGCCGACGGAGGATCTCTGCAAGTATCCCCGCCGCGACTTCTTCATCGCCTCGCTGTTCTCAATTCCCCGCGACCTGGCCCAAGGACGGTACGTGCTGAAGCTGACCGTCACCGATAAGCTGGGGCAAAAGTTCGCCGAATCTACGCTGAACTTTAAGGTAAAGTGACGGTCGCTGCGGTTTCGGGTGCGAACGTGCTGCCTATAACGCATATTTCGGCGGCCTGACCGGGAGAAACGCCTGGATTTCAGGAACGACTGCTAAAAATCCCGGCCATTTCTGTGCGCATCTCGCTGAACCCCGTCGACAAGGCGCGTTGTAACTGTTTCCCTGGAAGTAAGTTACAAAATCACTGCCGCGCCGCAAGTCGAGTTGGCACACCATGTGCTTAGTCAGGTTGCAGAACCGTTGACGTCCGCTGCTGATGATCGTGAGTACGAATCATAGGCTTTCTGGCAGCAATTCAATTTAGGTCACGGAGGGGCTTTGCAATCTGCAATCGCAGCGTGAAAGGAACGCGCACAATGAGCACGATGAGCATGGTATCCAGCAACTACAGAACGACCGACCCACATGGTTTTACGACACCCGCCTCGACGAGTCTGCCGCCGGCTCCGTCGTACGAACGAATGACTTCCCCCCACACAAGGAGCGAACGAGAAGAGGTCTGGCAACGCGGACGTGTCCCGGCCGGATACTGGGACTTGGCCGAAAATCGCAGGGCCTACATGAAGTGGCTGGGCAATCGGCTCGGCTTTCACGTACCCCGCGATTGGTACCAATTGACCAAACGCCATTTCGATGAGAATCACGGCGCGGGTCTTTTGGCGCTGAAATACAACGCGTCCCCATTGGCCGCACTGCGGGAGTATTTGCCGCAGGTCAATTGGAAGGAATGGTTGTTCAAAAGCGCGCCGCAAGGTTTCTGGAAGGACCAGCGAAATCGCCGACGTTATATGCGGTGGCTGGCGCGGGAATTGGACATTCGCCAGACCGAGGATTGGTATCGCGTGAGCAAATACGACTTTCACTCGCACCACGGCGGTGGATTCTTGTCCAACGTTCACCACGACTCTCCGATTGCCGCTGTACGGGAATTCGAGTCGGCCTATCCCTGGAAAGAATGGTTGTTTCTGAGCGTGCCCAAAAACTTCTGGCGCCGCGCGGATAATCGCGTGGCTTTCATGACCTGGTTGGGCGAAAAACTACATCTGACGACGGATATCGCCTGGAAGTCCGTTTCGAAACAAGACTTTTACGCCAATGGCGGCGGCGGTTTGCTGGCGAATTATTACGGGGACTCGCCGGCAAACGCTGTTCAAGAATTCTTGGCAGCGCGACAACAGCCGCAAGCCAACACCCACTCGGACGTTGCCGGTTAGTGGCAGCGCGGTTCGAG
>CALFYU010000516.1 GCA_937952455.1 uncultured Planctomycetaceae bacterium | reverse complement strand
TTGTTCTTGGCGATCATGATCTGGATTGGTTGGGGGACCCGGTATGTTGAATGCGCGGGGAATGCGGGCCGTGATCGGCTCGGGCTGTACGCCGGTGGTCTCGCGGCGGCATCTCCTGCAGATCGGCGGTCTGGGGTTGGCTGGTCTGTCGCTGCCGCAGTTGCTGCAGGCCGAGGCGGAGCGCATTGATGTCACTCCCCGCGCCGATGCTTGCATCATCATCTTTCTCAACGGCGGTCCCAGCCACCTCGACATGTGGGACATGAAGCCCGATCAAACCGAGGGAATTCGCGGCGAGTTCACGCCGATTTCCACCAGCATGCCGGGCGTGCAATTCAGCAACTTACTCCCCCGCTCCGCACAGTGGATGCACGAAGCCACGCTCGTCCGCTCGATGCATCACGGCGTGAACAACGCCCACGCGGCCGCCGTCTATTGCTCGCTCACCGGCCACGACCGCGGTGAAATCGGCGGCGGCGCCAAACCGGATGACTATCCCACTCCTGGTTCGGTGCTGGCCATGTTGCGGCCTCCCAAAAGTTCCATCGTGCCCCACGTCACGCTCCCTTATATCACCAAGGAGGGAGCCACCGGCCCGCCGCAACCAGGATTTTTCGGCGGATTCATCGGCCGCGGGTACGACCCACTGTTCGTCCTCAAGGACCCCAATACGGCCGACTTTTCCATTCCCGAACTGACGCTGCTCGCCGACGTGTCGAATACACGTCTCGATTCGCGGCGGGAGTTGTTTCGCCGGCTGGACGAACGGGTCGGCGGCGCCGTCCACGATCGTGGCATCGAGGGAATGGATGATTTCCAACAGAAGGCCTTCGACCTGCTCTCCTCGAAAGCCACACAAGCGGCTTTTCAGATCACCGACGAACCGGACACCGTCCGCGAATCGTACGGCCGTAATATTTACGGGCAAAGCGTGCTCCTCGCGCGGCGTTTGATCGAAGCGGGAACGCGCATCGTGACCCTTTCTTGGGCGCCCGATGCCAATGCCACCTGGGATACGCACGGCAACAACTTCAAATCGCTGCGTAACACGCTGTTACCCCAATTCGACGCCGCCTATGCCAGTCTGTTGAGCGACCTGCAAGCACGGGGCATGTTGGAGCGTACGATCGTGGCCGTGTTGGGTGACTTCGGCCGCACGCCGAAGGTCAATGCCAACGCCGGCCGGGATCACTGGAACTATTGCTACTCCCTATTGCTGGCCGGCGGCGGGTTTCGCCGCGGATATGTGCACGGCGCCAGCGACAAGACCGGCGCGTTCCCCTCGCGTTCGCCGCTGGTTCCCGGTGATATCATCTCCACGATCTACCACCTGTTGGGCGTGCAGCACAACCGCATGATCTACGATCTGTTGCGGCGTCCGCATCGTTTGGTTCCCGCCGGTGGGGTGGCGCAGGAGTTGATCGGTTAGTGTGCGATTCTTGATTCTCCCCGCCGGAGCCGGTGGCTCAGGGGACGCTCTATATGGGGGTAACGGTTGTCACAACCCGTTGCGTGCCAAGGAAACGGGCAGCGCCTTCGGTTTTTGTCAAAAAAACGTTCATGGGAGGCAATGGCCATTTGCCGCGCCGCTAAATGTGGCCTACGGTTTAAGTAGACATTTCTGTCGCCCCCTCATCCCCTCAATCGTTATCGCGGGCCACACATCGAGGCTTGTGTCACAGACCGACATTTCGGCAGGGCGAACGTTTTTGCCTGCCGGTATTGCCGACGACATCCGTCTCACCCCCTGAGGAGAATCTCCGATGAGAGCATTCCGTTCACGTTTCCAGCAAATCGCCGATTGGCGCCGGCACGGGGCCGTACATTGCGTGCTGGCCTGCAGTCTGTTCATGGCCATCACCTTGTGCAGTTTTTCGCTCGAGTATTGGTCGGGCCGCACGTTCCACCTGGTTGCCGACACATTTAATGGCATGACCTGGGAGTCGTACCGCAACCTCGCGCTGATCACAGTGTTTTTGGGCTGGTTGCTCTCCCGCGCACCGGAACGGCACACTCAACATCGCCGCCCGTTCCGCCCGTAGACGTTCGCGCGAACACGAATGTGGAACATGGCGGGCCGCAGACTGCATCGGCCGTCGGAGGAAAAATCCCCTCCGATGGCCGCCAATCATTCCCCCGATTTGCGCCGATCGAATCGATCGGCAACCCGTTGACCGGGGACCTGTCCCCGCGCGCGTATCCCCAAGTCGATCTGGAACCGCTCCATTCGTTTCTGGTATCGTAGACGCGGAATTGCCGCACGCACGCGGCGGCCCGACGATACCGCCATAAAAGCCCGGCCGCCGCCACTAATAGCGGCTACCGGGCTATTTTTGTTGTCTCTCATCGCGCCATGACGTCTGTGCCGCATGGACCATCAGGCGGAAAGGAGCCTCCCATGACAAAACCAGCCAATACTACGATCCTGGCTCGGGACATCATGCAAACCGACGTCTTGACCGTCGGCCCCACCGACAGCCTGCAGGAGGCCATGACCATTCTCACGGAGAATCACGTCACGGGATTGCCGGTGATCGACAACAAGAGCCGCTGTGTCGGCGTGGTGACCGCCGGTGATATCTTGAACTTCGAACAGGAACATTCCGAGTTCGCCCAGGAGGCCAATTCGGACATGGCTCGGCACTTCGATCCCGAACGCCAGCGCTGGGAAAGCGTGCGGCTGACGGCCTTTGCATTGGAGGAATTTGCCGAGATTCCCGTCAGTGAAGTCATGACCCGCGAACTTGTCTCCGTCGGACCGACAGCAACTGCCACCGAAGTGGCGCAACTGATGTTGGACAAGGACATCCACCGTGTTTTGGTCCTCGACGCACAGCAGCGGCTCTTTGGGATTATTGTCGCGTTTGATTTTGTCGGCCTGTGGGCCGAATTCAAATAGCATGTGCGACAAATTCGCCGCTGCAAGGATTCCCGCGGCAGACGTGCAGTCGCCGGGATCCCGTTTCGGCGATCAGCGCCGCCACGGTGCGGCCGCTTGCCGGCAGAATCTCATCGCCGTAGCCCCCCTCCTCTTGGGGATGCCGGCAGATCCCAACGGGGTGGCCGTCATGATCGCTCAGATACCGCCGGCAATCCGCAATGGTGATCCGGCCGACGAGGTCTTCCGCAATTAATTTGCCGATGCGTGCCAGGCGGGGAAAGGAATCGGGCAGCGGCTTTTCAAAGTTCCCGGGGCAATCGTGCGGCTCAAAGAGGTAATGATTGCTGTGCACCAGATATCCCCGCCCGGCGTCCTCGAAAAACAGCGGACCGTCGCTGGTCAGTTCCACGTCCAGGATGTGCCCCGCCCCGTCGCAACAAACGTAATTGCCGTTGGAACAGACTTTGATCCGCCGCAATAGCGCCCTCACGCCATTCAGATCCGCCTGCTCCAGCATCATTCGCTTCAGCGGATAGTGGGGCAATGCGAACTTCCACGCCGGGCCGCCGCCCAGTGCATTGGCAAAATGCGCGACTCCGTGCGCATTGAGACCGTGGTACCCCAACATGCCGCCGAAGGTCCACATCACGGCCGCGGGACGGTCGTCCGGGCGGATCCGCAGCACATAGGCGTAATCTGCCATCTCCGCCGCCATGTCGCTGGTCTGGCCGATCAGCACATCGCCATTCGCCGTCCCGGACCCGCTGATGACGAACGTCGTACACCCCCCCTCGTTCAGCTGTCCCAACTCGCCGCGAATTTGCACCGCCAGGGCGTCGGCGAATTCGATACTCGCCCCACCGGCCAACCCTTTAATCTCGGGGATCAAGTGCGGACAGGCCGATTGAAAGAGCGGCAGGAATCGGAGCGCCCGCGTACGGATCTGATCACGTGACAGCCCCAAACTTGCCGCGAGAAAATCGAGAAATCCGCAGATCCGCTCCCGGGCCTGTTCTCCGTGTTGCACGCCCAAGTTCCGCCGCGAGCCGCTTGCCTCGACCACCGGAAACGTATCGGACATCACACCTCACCTTGTGACAGCAGGTGACTGCTTCTATCGACAAAACCGGCATACGCCGAACAACTGGGACGGCCGTTGTCAGTCCACGGGCGCCTTGATCATTTTGTAGCAGATCGCCACCAGAAATCCTTTCAGGCAGGTACTTTTTTGGACGCCGACGCGAAATTCACGCTCCCAGTGGGATTTGAGATGCCACACTAATAAATGGAGCCGCTGTGGTTACCTCGGCACGCCCCCTCCGCGGTGCCTATTGGAAGAACCGCAGGCGGTCACGCGGTCTCTGATTTCATGCCGTCGACTCAATTCGTAATTCCCCGGTGATGATATGTTAGATTCCCCTGGCAAGATGATTTTCGTCGGACTGGTCTGTCTGGTATTCCTGTTCTTTTTCGGCGAAATCTTCAACGTCGATATCTACGGCTCCGCCTACAAATACATCCAGAAGTGGATGCGCTGAGCCGGCACACATCATGCATCGACTCTTGCGGACGGCTTCACCTCGATCAGCCGAGCGGTCGTTGCCATGATAAATCCGGTTTTGAAATTGTCCCCTCCGGCCGGCATCCCATCTCAAAACGGTCATTTTGCCAAAAATCCGCAGAATTTTCTGCCAAACGTCTTAAAAGCGGGGTTGCAATGAATTCCGTTTTTTAGTTTGATTCCGCCCGGTCTTGAATCCTCGACTGTGTCGTTCGGGATACGAGATGCATCGTCCACGTTTGAGACAGGGTGGCAAGAACTGGACATGGAAAAGATGCACACGGGTATCACGGACGATCCGAGTGCTAAACCAGGAGAACCAAGGATGACGGAATTCCAGACGGAACTGGACAACGCCTGGCACATGCCGGACGAACTGTGGCAACAGATTCACCCGCTGTTGCTGGAAGACTCCCCCCCCAAACGCACCGGCCGCAAGCGTGCTGATTGGCGGCGGATGATCAACGGTATCGTCTACCGTGTACAAACCGGCTGCAAGTGGAACAAGTTGCCCAAGCAGTTCGGCGATGACAGCACAGTACACCGCTGGTATCAACGGTGGTGCAAAAGCGGCATGATTCATAAAGTCTGGGCAAAAATCGTGGCGCACTCGTCTGAATTTGCCGAGCTGACCCCCGAATGGGTCGCCCTCCCCGCCGCGCCCGAAGCCGCTGCCGCACCCGCCATTGCGGGTACCGTCGGCCAACCGATTGCGCCGCCGGCGAGCACCCCGGCTGCTGCTGCCGCGTCGCCCGCGCCGACGGTGGCCATCGCTCCGGAAACCATTTCCGACGGCCAACCCACAATCCCGGCGCAGACTCCCGCCGCTGCGACCCCGCAGCCGCGCCCGCAAATCGCCGAGGAAACGCGGCACGACTACGGGCAACCGAGCCACGCAACCGCCGCGAGGAAGACGAAACACCAGCAGCACACGCATGACCCTTATTACACAGAAGAATCCGAA
>CALFYU010000515.1 GCA_937952455.1 uncultured Planctomycetaceae bacterium | reverse complement strand
AAACCCAAATCCTCGAAGACCGCGTTGCAGTTCATACCGCCGATCCCGGCGACCGCCAACAGCACGGCCGAGGCCCCCCAGACAGCCATCCAAAGTCGCGGGGCGGTCTTGGGCAGGAGACGGTTTGACGGACCCCAAATCGCGAACGGCTTAAAGAAGATATCGGCGGGGCCGAAATCGGAGGATTTCATCACGGCGTACAAATAGGCCCAGGCCTGTCCCACGGCAAACAGGCAAAAGCCTAGAAACAACTGAATGACCGCCCAGCGACCCCGTTCTCCCGTTTCAATAGTCGTCGTGATTCGGGCGAAGATGCTAAAGCAAATCAGCGCAACTTCGCCGACGCCCAAAACCCAGGCCCAAGGCGGAATGACTTCGTACCACTCCGGCGGCTTTTCCGGTTGCACGTCCTCCTCGACCGGGTCGACGGCGACGCACGTATTGAGGGCGGGATACCAACCACACCGCGGACACCACGAGGAATGGCCCCAGTCCTCGGTCGAGCCGCAATTCGCACATCCCGGGCCCCCTGATTCGTTACTGGCGGCAACAGCGGACGAAGAATTTGTTTCCGGCGTGGATGGCGAGTCGTTGGATGACATGGAGAGGGCCTTTTGACAAAACGGCGTGGGGAATCCGCGCGCAACGCTGCGCTGTGTTCTGCCAAACCCTAGTGCGCACAGGCGGGCGCCGTCGCGAACACGAAAATGCATCGCGAGATTCAACGCATTCCCGTACCGGAGAATTCACCGGTGCGGATTGTGCGGGTGAAGCCGGACGCTAGAGCCAACCGGATTTGATCGGTTGGTACTCGTGGGGACCGTGCCGGGAATGGATAGCCCAGCCGGAAACCGCACTGGCGGGCAAGCCGCCGGTGGCACCTCAAGTCGCAGCACCCCGCACACAGCGGGAGTGCACGCCGCTACGCACCGGCGCCAGCCAAAATCGGCTCGCCGATGTGCCACGCGGCTCCCTCGCGGATCACCTTGCGATAGAGCGTATCCCGTTCAACCGGAATGCGGCCCGCTTCGGTGATCAAGCGGTTCAACTGGGCAACGGTCAGGCCTTCGGGTGTCTTGGCTCCGGCGTCGTGATAGATGATCTCATGCACAACCGTACCGTCGAGGTCGTCGGCACCGTAGCTCAATGCCAGTTGGGCGGTCTGTTCCCCCAGCATGATCCAGTACGCTTTGATGTGATCGAAATTATCGAGCATGATCCGCGAGAGCGCCATGACCTTCAAATCGGTCAACCCGCTCGGCTTTTGAATGTGGTCTAAGCCAGTGTTTTCGGGATGAAACGCCAACGGAATAAACGTTTGAAATCCGCCTGTCTCATCCTGCAGGTCGCGGAGCGTGCATAAGTGATGGACGCGATGCTCCGGTTTTTCAATATGCCCGTAAAGCATTGTGGCGTTGGTCCGCAGGCCCAGGCGGTGTGCTTCACGGTGAATCTCGATCCAATTCTCCGCGTCCGCTTTGTGTTCGCAGATCTTGCCGCGAACGTCCTCGTGAAAGATCTCCGCACCGCCGCCCGGCATGCTCCCCAGGCCAGCGTCGATCAATTGCTCCAGCACCCAGCGGATCGGCTTTTTGGTCTTGAAGCAGAACCAATTGATCTCCACCGCCGTCCAGGCCTTAATGTGGATTTCCGGGCAGGCTTCGTGGATCACGCGGACGATGTTCACGTACCAGTCGAAGTCCTTTTGGTGGTGCAATCCGCCCACGACGTGGATCTCGGTCGCCCCGGCCGCTTGCGCTTCGGCGACCCGCTGGCGGATCATATCGTCGGTAAATTCGTACGCCTTGTCGGCATGCAGATCGGACCGGAACGCACAGAACGTACAGCGGTACACGCAGACGTTCGTCGGATTCAGGTGCATGTTGGTGTTGTAGTAAGCGAAATCGCCGTTCTTGCGTTCACGGACGACGTTCGCCAACCGGCCCAGCGTCTGCACGTCGACCTGTTCGGCAAGAAACAGCCCTTCGTCATAAGTGACCCGCTCGCCGGCCTCGATTTTAGCGGCGACGTCGCGGAGTTGGCTGTCGTAGGTTGCTGATTTCATGCTCGGTTTGCAAATAACAAAAGATAGGACTTATTTTAGCAGGCGGCACTGTTCGTAACCGTGGCTGCTTCAGATCATTAACACGACTGGCACGGCAGCCCCCATTATAGGGCGGCGCTCGCGAATGTCACGCGCTGCACAGCTGCGAAAACACACGCTCGGCGGCCTGTTCGCCGCTGTGCACGCAGTCGGGAATCCCCACGCCGTGATAGGCGTTGCCGGCCAGCTCCAGAAATGGGAGCGCGGCCGCGGCGGTTTCGATCCGGGCGACGCGGTCCAAATGGCCGACGTGATACTGCGGCATGGCTCGGTGATACCGGGCAATGCGGGCCACCTGCGGTTTTCCTCGGACACCCAAAATTTCCCCCAATTCACCGAGAACCATCTCCAACAACTGGTCGTCGTCCAGGTCCAACAATTCCGGCTGCATGGCCCCCCCCACGAACGTGCGGAGTTGCGCGCAACCGTCGGGCGCGCGATTCGGGAACTTGCGGCTGGTGAAGGAGACGGCCAGGATCTTGCGGTTTTCGACGGCGGGAATCACCAAACCGAAGGCGTTCAACGGGTCGGCAATGTCGTCCAAGCGGTGTCCCGTGACGACGATCGCGCTGGAGGCATACTCGATCGACCGTAAATCAGCGGCGAGCGAATCGGCAAACGACTCGATGAGATCTGCCGCCCTGTACGCCGGCAGTGCAGCGATGACGGCGTCGAATTCTTGCGTCTCACCGTCAGCGGTTTTCACGACGGCACTCGATTGCGAACTGGATGGGGTAATCTGCGTCACGGGTGAGTTCAGCTGGATTTCGCAATTCGTCAGCGAGGCGGCCAATGCGTCAAGGAGTTCGGAAATGCCATCCGCAAACGTGGCAAACAATCCGTAGCGAGCACCGCTGCCGTCGGCTGATTCTGCCTGCTGAAGCGTTCGCTTGCGCCGCGATGCGCGAATCAGGCTGCGTTCGTACTTTTCCATGTCCAGGAAACGGGGCAACGTCGCTCGCAAGCTCAGCTTTTCGGGGTCGGACGTATAGATGCCGCCGACCAGCGGTTGCACGATCCGGTCCAACACTTCCCGCCCCAGCCGACGCCGCACGAAATGGGCCAGGCTTTCGTCTTCCCCCGAGTTGCCGCGGGGGAGAACGTATTCCATCCCCAATCGCAATTTGCCCCAGGGACTGAGCAGCGGGGACTTGAGGACCGGGCCGATTTTGGCCGGCGCGAGCAACATAAATCCTTCGGGAACCGGTTGCGGTCGTCCTTTGTGTAATACCAGTGACCGCCGGTAGCGCGCGTCCGTGGAAATCAGCCGGTCTTCCAGTCCAAGGCGTTTGGCCAAGTCGACAGCCCACGGTTTGTCGGTGATGAACGAGTCGGCCCCGGTCTCGATGCGGTAGCCGTCGATATCCTCGGTCCCCATCACACCCGTTAAGCGATCACTGGCCTCGAAGAGCGTGATTTGAAACCGGCGCCCCGATTCGGAGCGAAGTTCGTGCAAGCGGTGCGCCGCCGATAATCCGGTGATGCCTCCCCCGATCACGGCAACGCGGGGCGTGGTCGATTCGGCGGCGGGATTCATGTCGGCCCGGCGGCTCCCATTTCGTGCACCATTTCGACCAACGCGATCGCGTTGTCCACCGGGACGTCCGGCATGATACCGTGTCCCAAGTTAAAGATATGCCCCGGACGTCCCGCGGCGGCATTCATCACGTCTTGCGCGCGTAGCCGCAAGACGTCCGGATCGGCAAACAATGACACGGGATCCAAGTTACCCTGCACGGCGACGTCGTGACCAACAATTTCCCACGCTTCGGCCAGCCCGATCCGCCAGTCAATGCCCATCACGTCGCCGCCCGCTTCGCGAAGAAGTGGCAGCAATGCGGGGTTGCCGGTGAGAAAGTTGATCACCGGTACGTCGTCCGGCAAGGCATCGATCAGGCCTTTGGTATAGGGCAACACATACCGGCGGTAGTCATCCGGAGAAAGGCAACCGGCCCAACTGTCGAAGATCTGCACCGCCTGGCAGCCGGCGGCGATTTGCGCCTTCAAATATCGAGCAACGCTCATTGCCAATCGCTCCATGATCGACTGCCACGCGGCCGGGTCGGAGTACATCCACTTTTTCGTGTGAATGTAATTCCGCGAGCCGCCCCCCTCGATGGCATAGGACGCCAGCGTAAAGGGAGCACCGGCGAATCCCAGTAGCGGAATATCGGCCGGGAGGTCGCGGCGAATCAGTTTCACCGCGTCGAACACAAATCCCAGGGAATCAACGTCCTCCAATTCCCGAAAGCGGTCGACGTCCGACGGTTGGCTGAGCGGATTGTGAATCACCGGGCCTTCGCCCTTGGCGTATTCCAAATCGAGTCCCATCGGCTCCAGGATTGGCAAAAGGTCCGCAAACAGAATGGCCGCGTCCACGCCCAACCGCTCGCGGGCGACGAGTGTGACTTCCGCCGCCAAATCGGGCCGTTTGCAGAGTTCCAGGAACGTGACCTGACTGCGGACGGCCATATATTCGGGCATATACCGCCCCGCTTGGCGCATCAGCCAGATGGGTGTTGTGTCAACCGGTTCGCGGCGGGCGGCCCGCATGAAGCGGCTGTTGTGAAGTTCGGGCGTGATCAAGGGGAGTTCGTCCGCGGCAAAGGAATGGAGTTAGCCAGCCTAATGCAAAAGGATGCCACTGGCGGCTTTCTCGCCAGTGCCAATCGCACTACCGGTTAGAACACTGCTGGGTCCGCCAGCATTGACACCCGGCGTCCGCTCGTTCATCCGTCACCGCGTTTGGCTTGGCAAATCGCGGGCGCGCTCGAAGCGGCGGCTCTCACCAAGTGTCCCATTTTTGGGTGGTCCGGTTCAAGGTCCACGGGCAATCCGACTTCACGAAGATTCTCACTGGCGGTCGGTCCAATCGAGGCGATTACGCACTTGGCCGCCGCCGACAGCCATTGCTCCTTCAGTCCGGCGGTTTCCGCGACCTCCAAAGTATTGTGCACCTGTTGCGCGCTGGTGAACATCAGCACGTCGTGTTTACCGGCGACCGTATCGTGAATCGCGCTTAACAGCGGGCCGGTGTCGTCGGGCAACGCCCAGCGATAAACCGTGACTGGCCAGACCGTCGCGCCGCGCTGCCGGAGGGCTTCATAAAACTCGGAACTGGGACGTCCGTATTCCTGCACCACCACCAACTTGTCCGTCAGATCAGCATCCATCACGCCCAGCAGTTCATGCCACGTATTTGGCTCGGGAGCTTGAGCGGCGAAGGGGACCTTCCAGCCGCGAAACACGGCGGCCGGTTTCGGTCCACGGACGACCCAGCTGTTTTCGCGAAGGGCGTC
>CALFYU010000514.1 GCA_937952455.1 uncultured Planctomycetaceae bacterium | reverse complement strand
CCCGGCTTTGCCGGGGGGTAATCTGGAATCACACAAACACATCCGCAATCACTTCCCCTTCATTCACCGTCGGCCGTTCCGGCCGGCCCTGGTGATGGTAGATTGTTTGCGTGTGGTCCAGGCCCATCAGTTCCAGGATCGTCGCATGCAGGTCGTGCACGTGCGCGCGGTTCTCGACGGCGTGTAAGCCGAAGTCGTCGGTCTGGCCGATGATTTGGCCTCCCTGGACGCCCCCGCCGGCCATCCACATCGTGAAGCCGTAGGGATTGTGGTCGCGGCCGTCCCCTTTTTCCGACATCGCCGTCCGGCCGAATTCGCCGCCCCAGATCACCAGCGTCGAATCCAACAAGCCGCGGCGCTTGAGGTCCTTAAGCAATCCGGCGATCGGTCGATCAGTGCTCCCGCAATACTTGGTGTGGTTCTCCTCGATTTTCGAGTGGGCATCCCACTTGCTGCCCGAACCGGAGTAGAGCTGAATGAAACGCACCCCCCGTTCGACCAGCCGGCGGGCCAGCAGGCAGTTCTTGCCGAATGCGGCCGTTTCCTTTTGGTCCAGGCCGTACAGCTCTTGCGTCTCGGCCGTTTCCTCCGACAGGTCGACCGTTTCGGGGGCGTGAGCCTGCATGCGAAATGCCAGTTCGTAGCTGGCGATGCGGGCTTCCAATTGCGAATCCCCGCCGCGCTGGTCGAGGTGTCTGCGGTTGATTTGTGCGAGGAAGTCGAGCTTGTTTCGCTGTTGTGTGGCGGCGATCGTTTCGGGGGATGCGAGATGCAGAATCGGGCTTTTGCCGTTGCGGAATCGCGTTCCCTGGTACGTCGCCGGCATAAAGCCGGTCCCCCAGACACGGCTGCCGCCCGGCGGTTCTTTGGCATTATCCAGCAGCACGACGAACCCGGGGAGATTTTGGTTCTCGGTCCCCAGTCCGTAGTTAACCCACGCCCCTAGGCTTGGCCGGCCGGCGAGGATGCTGCCGGTGTTCATCTGGCAGACGCTGCCGACGTGGTTCAATCCGTCGGCCCAGCAGGAACGGATCACGGCGATATCGTCGATGCATTCGCCGACGTGCGGATACCAATCGGATACGGGTATGCCGCTCTCGCCGTAGCGGGTCCACTTTCGTTTGCTTTCCAGCAGCGTATTGTCCGAGACGCCCATCGGAGTGATCACGCGTTCGACCGAATCGGGCAGCGGCTTGCCGGCGTATTCATTCACCAGCGGCTTGGGATCGAACGTGTCGAGGTGGCTGGGGCCGCCGTCCATGAACAGGAAAATGCAGCTCTTTGCCTGACCGAAATAATGGCCGGCCCGCGCAGCCAGCGGATCGGCGGACGGCTTTTCGGCAGCGGACACGCGATCCTGTTGCAACAAACCCTGCAGCGCCAGCGCCCCGAATCCGCCCCCCGCCCGCACCAAGAATTCCCGGCGCGACCGCGGCGACTGGCAGTGCGGTTGATGGGCGGCGAAGTGAGCATGCATGTAGGGGGATTCCCTGAGTACAAATCAATCGATGTACAAAAACTCGTTGCTGTTCAACAGGGCGTGACAGAAATCGACCCAACCGCCGATCCAGGCGGGTTCCAACACCGGCGGCAGCTTTTCCGGATACAGCGACGGTCCGCCGGCGGCGCGGTGCCGGGCGATCTCGGTTTGCTGCAAAGCAATAAACTCGCGGGCCGCTTGCACCTCCTCGGTTTCCGGCTGCCGCCCCAGTGCCTGGCGATAGGCTTGAACGATCCAAACATCCATCTCCGCTCCGGGATGCTCTTGGATCACCTTGGCGGCAAAATTCTCCGCCAATCCGAGCACCAGTCCGCTGTTTAAGAGCGAGAGGGCTTGTGGGGCAATTGTCGTTTCTTGCCGTTGTGCGCAACTCTCATGCATATCGGGAAAGTCAAACACGTCCAACAGCGGGTAGGGCAGATTTCGCTTGGATAGGATATATACCGACCGGCGGTTGCGCTCGGCGGGATCTTTTGAAACCTTCCAGGCCTCCCGCGCGCTGAAATTCGGTGGCAGTTCCGGTTGCACGCCCGGGCCGTACATTTTTAGACTCAATTCCCCAGAGACGGCCAGCATTCCGTCACGAATCGCCTCGGCGTCCAATCGCCGCCGCGGAAACCGCGAATAAAGTTCGTTCCCCTCGTCCAGTTCCCGCGCGCGTTCGTCGGTCGCGATGCTCGACTGGCGATAAACGGCCGAATTCATGATCAAACGATGCAGGGCTTTCATGCTCCAGCCTTGGGCGACAAATTCGCTGGCCAGCCAATCCAACAACTGCGGATGGGACGGCGCGGCGGTTTGTGTGCCGAAGTCGTTGGCGTTGGCGACGATGCCCCGCCCAAAGTGCCCTTGCCAGATGCGGTTAACCATCACCCGGGCTGTGAGCGGATGCTCGGGGTTGGTCAGCCACTGCGCGAGCGCCGCCCGCCGTCCGGTTGTCCCTTCGCGGGGCGGTACGATCTTGGCTGGTTCGAACGTCTGCTTGGCTTGCAGAATGGTGGGGAATCCCGGCTGCACTTCCTCGACCGGTTTGTTGTAGCTCCCCCCGGCCAGCAACGCGGTCTTGGGAATCGCCATCCCATCGACGGCCGCCATGACCTTCAGATCGACCGGCGGGGCAGGGCGGTTTTTCTGCAACGATTCAATCTGTTCCCGCAGTTCCTCCCGCCGTTTGCGCTGCGACTCGTCCAGTTTTTCGACGATCTGCTCGTCTTTGAATTCAATCTGACGTTCGCTCCAGAACGCCAATTGATTCTGTAGAGCGGTTCGCTCCCAGGGGGGCGTGTCGATGGCAGCCAACACGATTGCGGGGAACTTCAATCGTTTGACATGCGTGACCTCCGCTCGCGGCGCCAATTCCAGGTCCCACAATTCTTTGCGGAGTGCCGAGGACTCTGCTTCCCAGCGGGCGAGTGCTTCGCGGTACTCCGTCAATGCCGATTCATCTCCACCCGCCATACGATCGACGGGAATCATGGGCGCAAAGAAGGCCTGCAGCCGGTAAAAGTCCTTTTGCAGGATCGGGTCGAACTTGTGGTCGTGGCACTGCGCGCAACCGAACGACATGCCCAAAAACACCGCGCCGACCGTCCCGGTCATGTCGTTGAGCATGCTCTGCCGGGCCAATTCAACGTTCGAGGCGTTGCTTTCGTCCGGCCAGAGGCGATTGAATCCCGTCGCGGTCAAGGCCTCGGGATTGTCGGGAAAGAGTTCATCACCGGCCAATTGTTCCTGGACAAACCGGTCGTAGGGCGTGTCGTCGTTGAACGCGCGGATCACGTAGTCGCGGTATTTGTAAGCCAATGGCCGCATTGGATCGGCATTGAATCCGGCCGTTTCCGAAAACCGCACGACGTCAAGCCAATAGCGGCCCCAGCGTTCGCCGTAACGCGGGCTGGCCAACAGCCGCTCGATCAATTGTTCGTAAGCATCGGGGGCGGGATCGTTAACGAACGCGTCGATCTGGTCGGGCGTGGGGGGCAACCCCCAGAGATCGTAAGTCGCTCGCCGGATCAGCACTCGCCGCGGGGCCGTGGCGGAGAGCGATAACCCTTTTTCCTGCAATCGCTTAAGAATGAACGCGTCGATCGGGGTTCGTTGCGTCGGCGTTGCGGGGACCTCAGGCCGCACGACCGGTTGAAATGCCCAGTAGGAGATTTCCTCTTCGGAAAACGGAGACGTCTCAGCGGTCGGGTCGGCCCGGAGTTCCTGGCCGGGAGGGAGCACCAGGGCGAGCAGTACCACGGCGAGAGCGGCGGGAACCAGTGCCAAGCGGATGGTCGTCGGCCGCCGTCGGCGTATTGTCTGGGAGGGTTTGTCAGGCATGCAATCCAGGGCGATTTGACGGAAACAATAGCGTAATAATCACTTGGCCAGGCGCGGCACAAGGCCAACGAGCGGACCAACTTGCATACACCAGCAACGTTTGTATACTTTACCACGACGTGACACGAAATACAAAGTGGCGGTGTCTCTGCTAGGGAATCGTCATTTTTTATTGGACATCGCGTTCGTATGTACCCGTTGATGACAAATTGACGCCGTTTAAGCGGGCGGCGCGGCGATAAGACAATTTTGGTGGGATAAGAGGAGTTATCGCGGTGAGCGTGACTGAAATGATTGATGTGCAGGCCATTCTGCGGGGGCGGGGGACGCTCGGTGTGGACGATGTCCGCGAATTGGAAGAGGCCGTGGCGCACGACCAGCACCGGGACGTGACGCAGGAAGTCCGGGTGTTGTTGGACGAAATTCATCGCGGCGATTCGTCACCGGAAAAGTGTCTCGCCGCCGGTATTGGCGCTTATCTCGTCGGGCTGCACCACGAAGCGGTCGACTGCTTGTCCCAGATCAAAGACAACGGACTGGCCTCCTTTTATTTGGCCAACGCCCAAATCGGTCTGGGTCAGTTTGACGAAGCCATCAAGTCGTTTGACCGGGCGATTAAGGGGGGCTACGACCCCGTGCAAAGCACGCTGCTCAAGGCGGGTGCCGTCCGAGCTGCCGGCCGCGTCGACGAAGCGGAAGAACTGCTCCGCAGCGTTGCCCGTGAAGGGGCCACCCGCGCCGAATATTCCTATCAGTACGGCTGCATTTATTCGGATCGGGGCGATACCTATGGCGCCATCGAATATTTCGAGCGGGCGGTCGACATCGATCCGCATCACGCCCGCGCCCTGTTTTCACTCGCCGGGATCAACTCGCTGCACGGCAACGACCAGGAGGCCATTCGGCTTTATGAGCGGGCGTTGTCGCGACCGCCGCTGTATCTGGGGGCCTTGCTGAACCTCGGGCTGCTCTATGAAGACAGCGAAAACTATCGCGCCGCCGCCTATTGCTTCCGCAAAGTGCTCGACGTCTATCCCAATCACGCCAGGGCGGCGCTGTATCTCCGCGACATCGACGCGTCGCACGACATGTACTTCGACGAAGACATCATGCGGTCGCAGCGGCGGTTGAATCAGGACCTATTGACGCCCGTCACCGATTTTGAATTGTCCGTGCGAAGCCGCAATTGCCTGCAGAAGATGGGCGTGCGCAACCTGGGCGATTTGACGCAATTGTCCGAGAGCGATTTGCTGGCCGGCAAGAACTTCGGCGAAACGTCGCTGGTCGAAATCCGCGAGATGATGGAATCCAAGGGGTTGAAGCTGGGGCAATCCGTGCCGCGGGACAAGCACCGCGATTACGGAATTCGAAACGAGGATTTGTCGCCGCAGGAACAGGCGCTGATGAATCGTCCCGTGGCCGATTTGAACCTGTCGGTCCGCGCCCGCAAATGTATGTCGCGGCTGGGGATCAACACGCTGGGCGAATTGACCTCCCGCACGCCGGACGAACTCCTCGAAAGCAAGAATTTCGGCGTGACCTCCCTCAACGAGGTCCGGCGGAAACTGGCCGATATCGGCATGAAACTGCGAAACGACTGATCCCGAACTTTGTACAAGTAGTTTCAAGACCCTCTGATGCGTCGCGCAGACACTTTCATGAAAGGTTCTCGAACAAGCACGACCGGGTTTTGAAACTGGTTCTAACCAATTCCCTCGCCGCCGAAACGCGTCGTCGGCACAATGGTACCGCATGTCACATGGACGAAGCCGTGCGTTGCTGTTTCTGGTAGTCGTCGCGGGGGTAACTTACGCGTTGTGGCCGCCGGACCGCCGCGACGGCGAAAAGGTGGTTCGCCAACCGGCGCTACAGGTCCCGTCCGGCAAGCAACCGATCTCCGGGATCTCCTCCGCCATACGCGTGAATCTCACGTCCGTGCCGGTCGATGCGGTCGAGATCCAGATCGACAGCCCCTTCCGCGTGCAACCGGTCGACAATCCACTTCGTCTAGGGGAAGCAGAGAAACTTGAAGCGACGTCTGTCACGGTGACGAAAACCGGATTCCAAGTCGGCGGCACGCACTATCCGGTGACCCGGCTGGAATTTCATCCCCGGCAGTCTCCGGCGATTTGGGTGAACGGCCATCAATACCGCGGCACGCTCCGGCTGTTCCGCCGCCCTGGTCGCAAACTGACGGCAGTGAATGTTCTGCCGCTGGAGCAGTACGTGGCGAGCGTCGTGGACAGCGAGATGCCGGCCGCGTTTCCCGACGAGGCCCGCCAGGCACAGGCGGTCGTGGCCCGTACCTATGCCCTGTATCAAATGGGACAGGCACCTCGCGACGGCCTGTTCGACGTCTATGCAGGCACCCGCAGTCAAAAGTATCTGGGTTATCAATACCGCTCTGCCGGGCGGCTGCTGGCCGGCGAATCGACGACCAGTCGGCAGATTGTCGACGAGACGCGGGGCCTGGTTTGTATCTACGGCGGGCGTTTGTTCTGCACCTATTATTCGGCGGTCTGCGGCGGACAGACGCTGCAAGGGACAGAGTTGTTTGACGATGCCGCGCCCGCGGTGGCAAGCGTCCCCTGTGACTATTGCCGAGATGCGAAATACTACCGCTGGGAGGCTTCTCTGAGCGCTGAGGAACTGCGGCAGAAGCTGTCGCCGATTCTCGGTAGTACCTCGAAGTCCTGGGGGCCGGTCGTTTCTCTGAATGCCGTCCCGCCGGTCGTTCCGGGGCGGCTGGCGGAGTTCGACGCCCGATATCAGGGGGGACACGCCAAGATCCGTGCCGATCGTCTGCGCACGGCGCTGGCGGATACGGGTGTGCGGAGTCCCAGTTTTCGCGTCGAGCGGCGCGGGGAATTCCTCATTCATGGCCGCGGCCACGGACATGGCGCGGGGTTGTGCCAATGGGGAGCGCGGGGGCAAGCACAGCTGGGGCGCACGGCGGAGCAGATTCTCAGCTACTATTATCCCGGCTCGGAAATCGTGAGAATTGCCCCCACGGTCGCGCGGAATTGACTATAATTCAATACGGTCGCGCGCTGTCGCCTTTGCGGCCGGCGAAAAGAGAGTATGGTATGCCGAACGGAATTCCCACGATTGAACTGCTGGAATCGACGCACAATTTTCCCTGCCGATACGTGTTTAAGATTATCGGCAAAAACGTCGACGACTTTCCCGCGCGGGTGGTGACCGCAATGCGCAAGGCGTTGGGGGCATCCGTCGATCCTCCGCATAGCCTGCGGCATACGGCCGGCGGGCGGCACGTTTCCGTCACCATGGAACCGGTCGTCACGTCGCCGCAACAGGTGGTCGCCGCTTACGGCGAGTTGCATTTGACGGATGACGTGGTGATTATCTTTTAGACGGCGGCGGCAGCGTCGGCGCATTACTTGGCGTTCACGCTTGTCAACCAGGCCAGTATCCCCTTGGCCACGTGCATCCGATTTTCGGCCTGTTCAAATGCGATGCTCGCCGGGCCGTCGATGACCTCGTCTGTGCATTCCAGACCGCGCTTGGCCGGTAGGCAATGCATGAACTTGGCGTCCGGCGCAGCGGCCGCCATCAGGGCGGCGTCGACGCAATACGGCGCGAAGACCTGTTTTCGCGCGTCAGATTCTGATTCCTGTCCCATACTGGCCCAGACGTCGGTGTACACGACGTCCGCCTCCTGGACGGCCTGTTTCGGCTCTTCCTCCAGGGTGATGTCCACGTTGGGAATCGCCTGTTTGAGCTTCTTGAGGAATTCCGGCGAGAGTTCATATCCCGCAGGCGATGACACCACGTAAGGCACCTTGAGCAGCCCCGCGCAGACTGCCAAAGAACTGGCTACGTTGTTGCCGTCGCCGACATAGGCCACGCGCAACCCCTTCAGCGAACCAAATACTTCGCGAATGGTGTAAAAATCAGTGAGCGCCTGGCACGGGTGGCTGTCGTTGGAGAGGCCGTTGATGACCGGGCAGTCGGCATGTTGGGCGAACCGCTCGATCAACGATTGCTCGAACGTGCGCATCACGATGAAATCAGAGAAACTCCCCAGTACGCGGGCTACGTCGGCGACGCTCTCGCGCCCGTTCAGTCCCGCCTCGGCGGTGGAGAGGAACGTGCTACTGCCGCCCAAATGGGTCATTGCGGCCTCAAAGCTGATCCGTGTTCGCAGCGACGGCTTCTCAAAGAGCAGCGTCATCACCTGGCCGGTCAAGACCGGTCGCCGCTCTCCGCCGGCCCATTGTTTTTTGAGTTCGTCGGTACGCGCAAAGATCTCATCGACGTCACCGGCATCTAGGTGAAATAGTGTGTCCAAGTGTTTCATGGTCTGTCACTCCTTCCTCAATTCGCCGTTAGGCGTCCGCCGCCATTTCGCGGAGGACTTCGGCGATCACCTCACAACCCTCGTCGACCTGTTCAGCCGTGACATTCAATGCGGGGAGCAGACGCACGACCGTATCATGCGTGGCGTTGACCAATACGCCGCGCTGCATACACTTGCCGACCGCCGGTCCGGCGGGGATCGTCAGGTCGAAGCCGATCATCATGCCGCGAACGCGCAATTCGCGAATGATGGGCAGTTCCTGCTTGAGCGCCTCGAAGTGCGACTGAAACCGGGCCGACATCTCGGCGACGTTGTCCAGCAGGTGCTCGTCCTCGATCATTTGCACGGTCGCCAATCCGGCCGCCATCGCCAATGGGTTTCCGCCGAACGTGCTGGCGTGCATGCCCGGACGCAGGCTAGGGGCGATTTCCGTTTTCGCCAGAATCCCCCCGCAGGCGACGCCTCCGGCGAGTCCCTTGGCCAACGTGATGATGTCCGGCTGCACGTTCCATTGCTGATAGCCGAACCAGGTGCCCGTACGCCCCATACAGGTTTGAACCTCGTCGAAAATCAGCAGCAGGTCGTTCTCGTCGGCCATTTGACGCAGTTCGGCCAGGAAACCGTCCGCGGGAATGTTGACGCCCCCTTCGCCCTGAACCGGCTCGATGAGGATGGCGCAGGTCTCGGAATCGATGAGTTCGCGGACCGAGTCGGCGTCGTTGAAGCGAGCATAACGAAACCCCGCCATCAGCGGTCCCAGCCCTTCGTGGTATTTGGGCTGCGCGGTGGCGGTCGTCGTGGCCAGCGTCCGGCCGTGGAAGCCGTTTTCGAAGGTGATAATGCGATGGCGTCCTTCAGGGGTGTGCAGCCTCGCCAGCTTGAGGGCCGCGTCGACCGCCTCGGCGCCGCTATTGCAGAAGAAGGCCTGCCCGAAGCCGCGAGTGGTTAGCGCTTCGGCAAATTTGCCCTGCGGCTCGGTATACCAGGAATTCGGAATATGAATCAGGTGCGCCACCTGTTCCTGAATCGCCTGTACGACCGGCGGCGGGCAATGCCCCAAAATGTCGCACCCCCAACCCGGGAACAGATCCAAATACCGTTGCCCCTCGGCATCCCAGACATAAGAACCTTCGCCGCGTACCAGCGAGATGGGAAACCGCCCGTAATTGGGGATCACATGTTTCTCGAAGGTGGCAATCGTCTCTTGGCTGCTTTGGGTCGCGACGGGATTCACAATCAGGTCTCCTGGGCACAAATTGTTGAATGAAGGTTGCCGGTCCAATGCCGGACGCACGAGGCGAAAAATCAAGTGACACGCCGTCCAACCGGCAGGTTCGCGCGTTCGCAAGAAATTCCGCACGATCGCTTCGGCGTGGTGTCCCTTAAGCGGCCGTCGGTGAGGGCACGATCTCCGTACCGATGCCGCGATCGGAATAAATCTCCAACAACAACGAATGCGACATCCGGCCGTCGACGATGTGGACTTTGCGAACTCCCGCGGCGATCGCCTCGAGTGCGGCCTCCACCTTGGGCACCATGCCGGTGGCGATCGTGCCGTCGGCGATCAGTCCCCGGCAACGATCGACCTCCAAATGGTTTAGCAGCGTGCCGGGATCGTTTTGATCCAAATAGATGCCCGGCACGTCGCTGAGAAAAATCAGCTTCTCCACATTGAGCAAACGGGCGACGGCCGCCGCGGCGGTGTCGGCGTTGACGTTCAGTTTTTCCCCGGCGGTGTCCAGCGCAATCGAGGGGATCACGGGAATGATGCCCGCGGCGCAAGTGTGCCGGATCAGATCGGCGTCGATGTCGACAATCCGGCCGACGCGGCCCAGATCGATTTCCTCGCCGCCGGTGCCGGAGAGCGTCAATTTCTCGCCGATCAGGCAATTCTCCGTCAGGTAACTCAGCCCGATGGCGCGTCCCGATTGCTTCCTCATTTCGCTGACCAGTGAGCCGCAAATGTCCTTGGCGAGCACCCGCGCGACCAATTCGATCGTTTCTGAGTCGGTGTAGCGGCGTCCCTGGACAAAGCGGGGTTCGATGCCGGCTTCCTGCATGGCCTGGCTGATGGCCTTGCCGCCGCCATGCACCAGGATGGGGCGCATGCCGACGGTTTCCATGAAAATCACGTCGGTCAGCAAATTCCGGACAGTTTCATCGTTTTCGAGCGCGCTGCCGCCCAGTTTGATCACGACGTGCCGGTCGCGGAATTGGCGGATCCAACCCAAGGCTTCGATCAGCACGCCCGCCTTTTGTATCGCTTCGTCCACAGAGGTTCGTCCCGCGCGAAAGGGAAAAGTTCCGATTGTAGAGGCTTCCGGGCGGGAGTCAATTCTGAAGGGCTTTCCGGCCGCAACCGCCGGCGCAACTCTTAATCACGCAACGGTTTTAGCGTCCGCGAAATCAGCATCGCGGTTACGACCGGCCGCAGGTCACAATTGCGGCAGCCTCGGTACTTTCGCGCTGACCCACACCTGGTTATTGCCCGAGCCGCGATGCGGGCGATTTGACGTAAAACTGGCGGGGATTTTGCCCCGATAAGAATTCCACGCGGCTAACTCAAAACGGGCCGCACGCAACATATCACGAGTCCATTCACATCCTTATTGTCCTGACCACGCTGTGTCATCGATGCCATTCACGCTGCGCCTCTGCTGAAATCGGCATCGGGGATGGCTTACCACAGGGAACTGTTCGGAAAGAGACGACGATTGAGCCACGCACACTTGCCTATACAACATTTGCTTGCGCAACTTGAGAAGCAAGGACGTCGACCACGCCGCAAAATCCGCCCGCAATGGATCACTCCCATGATCGAGGAGGTGGCGGAGCTGTTTGAACCCCACTGCGGAGTGGGACGGGTCGGTTTCGACTGCCGCCTGGCCGAAGATCGCTGGGAGGTCAGCCTGTTTTTGGGGACTTGCGAGTTGGTTGGCGGCAAATACGACGGTCAAAATCGACCATTGAGCTTTCAATTCGACCTGCAGGATTTGTACCGGCGATTCAATCTGGTCGAACGCTGTCAGTGGACCGCTTATCCCGTGACGGAGGCCGATCCGGGGAAACAAGAAGCATCACTGATCACGATCGAGGGGTATTGGGCCGACAACCCGATCCGGCTGAAGCTGTTTGAAACGCCGCCGGACATGCTGGGACCAGGGTTAAGAGAGTTCCCTAACGGCCACCGCGAGCAGGTATGAGCATCACGACCGAGCACTTTGCGGACATCTCAGCAACCGGCTCGCAAAAAACTTCCTAAAGCCAAAGGTCGAAAGCCTACAGCCTATTCAGGAAAATCCCCCCCCAGGACTCGAACCTGGAACGACAGGACCAAAACCTGTTGTGTTGCCATTACACCAGGGGGGAAACTGCCGCCGCCTGACGGCGGCTGGCACTAGGCGGATATTAGACGATGTCCCCGGCCGCTGCAAGATAGGACGCCGCAAGTTCGATCACGGTTTGCCGATGGGCGGCTAGCGCTCCGCGGAAACGGCAATTCGCACCAAATCGGCGATCGTGCGGACCTTGAGTTTCTTCATCACGTTGGCGCGGTGTTTTTCGATGGTTTTTTCGCTGCGTCCGAGATCTCGGGCGATGACCTTGTTGGCCTTGCCGGCGACCACCATTTCCATGACCTCCTGTTCGCGGTCGGACAGCGTGGCCAGCCGCGCCAAGTGAACGGCCCGGTCGCGGGACTCGTCTTCGGCACGCTTGCGCTCGGTGACATCCTCATAGAGCACGACCGCCCGCGCCGCGCCAGCGCCGCTGAAAGGGGCCACCTCCACTTGATACCAGCGTTGATCGTCTGCGGTATGGCAAGGAATTTCCAAACAGAATCGTGCGCGATCTCCCTGGATGACGTCGCGGACACCTGCCACGATCGCCTCGGCGGCGGATTGTAACGTGCCGGTCGCGGCGCAAGCCCGCAGATAATTCGCGGTGATGTTGAAGCGCTTGCCTGAAAACGGATTGGGGTTGGACGGCTGTTGCCATGCTGAATTCACCATCAGGATCATGCCTTCATCGTCCAGCACTGCCACTTGTGCGGTGAGCGAGTCAAGCACCCCCTCAAGCAGCCTCAACGACTGCGTGCGTGCTTTTTCGGCGCGGCGACGTTCGACCAAGTGTGTCCATTCGCGAAGCGCCGAGGCGGCGATTCGCGGCATATCCCGCATGACCGATGCCGATTTGACAACATAATCCAAGGCACCGGCTTTCATGGCTTCGACGGCGACTTGCTCGTTGCCGTGACTGGTCAAAACGACTACGGGAAACGACGCGGACTGTTCGTCGCGGCGAATGAGGTCCGTGCCGCGGCCGTCGGGGAGTTCCAAGTCCGCGATGACCACGTCGGGCGTCCATGAGGCGAGAATCCGTTGTGCGTCGCGCAAAGAGTGTGCCACGGTCAGCCGAAAATCGGGTCCTGCCGACTCAAATGCGCGGTCGATGAGTTTGGCGTGGGCGCGTTGGTCTTCGACCAGCAAGATTTTGATTTCAGAATTTCTCATCGTCGATTTTCGAGGCGAAAACCAAGCACCGATGCGAGCGCGAAGTCCATGCCGCTGACGGAAAGTGCACCTGACAAGTCTGGACGAGAAATCAAGCGGTCAATCAGAGGCGGGGCGCGATTTGGATTCCAAGACCTGAGCTCTCGATCATTATCGGTAAACGGTCGTGCAGCCACAAGCACAAGTTTGGTAAATCAATTTTAAGTGGGTGGTACCGGATTGCGATACGCATGTTGGGCGGCGGGAGTGTTTCTACGGGCCGCGCCAAAAACCACCGTTCGGCCTTGGGCGCGACCTGTGCTTTGCGGTATGCTCTTTGACAGCAAATCAGCTTCGTTTATTGAGGTGTTTGTCCGGATGCGGTCAATCGATCATTCGTGACGCGGCAACGAGGTCATACGCCGCGACGCGGAGGACGCCGGGGGGGGGGGCAGTTGGCATACTACCGGTCAACGACGGCGGTCGACACGGTCGACGGCGTGAATTTCTCAAGATCGGCGGACTCGCCTTGGGCGGATTGTCGTTGGCGGACTTTTTCCGCAAATCGGCTGATGCGGAGACTCGCCCACAGTTGATCTCGGACAAATCGGTCGTGTTTGTGTTCATGCACGGCGGGCCGAGCCAAATCGAGACATTTGATCCGAAGATGACCGCTCCGCCGGGCGTGGCCAGCGCTACCGGTGAACTCGCCACCGCAATTCCCGGCATTACCTACGGCGGGACGTTTCCCAGATTGGCCCAATTGGCCGATCGCACGACGATTGTGCGTTCCTTCACAACGGGCGACGGCCGACACGACATCAAACCGGTTGTGGGACGGGCGACGTACGGAGCTAACCTCGGTTCGCTCTATTCGCGAGTCGCCGGCCAGAACCACCCTCGAACCGGGATGCCCCGAAACGTCGCGCTCTATCCCCGGGCCGTCGATGATTCGACGATGCCCGCCATCAAGACGTTCGGAGACTTCGAGTCCACCGGCGCCCTGGGCGGCGGCTATGCCCCGTTTGTTCCCAGCGGCGGGGGAAACATGCGGAAGAACATGGAACTGCAGCTTCCGCTCGCGCGGCTGGACGACCGCCGGCGGCTGTTGGCCGACTTGGACGACCTCCGCCGCGCAACCGACTTAGAAACGGCGGCGGTTGGGCTCGATTCGTTGCAGCGACAGGCGTTCGACACAATTCTAGGAGGCGTGAGCGAGGCGTTCGATTTGTCGCACGAGGATCCGGCGGTGGTGGCCCGTTACGATACGACTCCGCTGGTGCGGCCCGACGCAATCGATCAGAAGTGGAACAACCACAAGCGATATGCCGACAATGCGAAATCGCTAGGCAAATTGATGTTGCTGGCCCGGCGACTGTGCGAGCGCGGGTGCGGCTTTGTCACCGTCAAGACGAATTTCGTCTGGGACCTGCATGCGGACCAAAACAACGCCGGCGTCGAAGAGGGGATGGCCTATATGGGGCGGCCGTTTGACCATGCCATATCAGCGTTCATTGAAGACGTCCAGGCCCGCGGACTGAGTGACAAGATTCTGCTGGTTTGCACGGGCGAGATGGGGCGCACACCGCGCATCAACAACCGCGGCGGGCGCGACCACTGGGGCGGGTTGGCCCCCTTGCTGCTTTCCGGTGGGGGAATTCCGCCGGGGCATGTGATCGGTCAATCAACCCGCGATGCGGCGCAACCCCTGTCCGAACCGGTGACCTTGAAACACCTCGTGTCGACCGTTCTGCGATCCTTGATCGATGTGGGGGAGTTGCGCGTGCAGCGGGGTATTCCCGGCGACATCCTCCGCGCCGCCTCGGCCGACCCCATCCCCGGCCTGGTTTGACCGACAGCGCGATCGATTACCGTCTTGAGATGGACCCACTATGCAAGAATTGATGTACGTCGGGATCGGCGGATTTGTGGGGGCGGTCGGCCGGTTTTATCTCTCCGGCTGGGTGCGTGTCTGGCTGTTTCAGCGTTACGGGCCTGAATTCCCGTTCTTCGCCCTAGGCACGATGGCGGTCAACGTGGCCGGGTGTCTGCTAATCGGTGTGCTGACGGTACTGGTGCAGCGCTTTCAACTCTCGCAACATTGGCAGTTGGTGCTGATGACCGGCTTTTTGGGCGCCTTGACGACGTTTTCGACATTCGGCAGCGAAACCGTCGAAATGTTTCTCAAAGAAGAGGATGCGCGATTCGCCGTGCTGAACGTCATCGGCAATTTGGTGCTGGGAATCGGGGCCGTGGTGTTGGGCCGCTGGGCAGCACAAACGCTGACCGGATGACGCAAGGAGAACTTCAAGCCCGTCAATCGGCGGCAATTTTGCTCTTGCGATCGCGCCAATTGGCCGGCAGACTCTTGAGCGATTTTTCGAAGAATTTGGAGAGGTGTGCGGAGACGTTCAATTCCTTCGGCGTCAGCAAGTCCGCGCCTTTCAATTCTCCCGGATAAATCTGCATATAACTGCGATCGGGGTTTTTGCCGAGTTTCGTGAACAGCTCGTAGATTCGTTCGGCCTCGCGTAGTCCTTTTTTATCCTGGTCCCCGACGGCGACCAACAGGTGAATGTCCCATTCGGGATTGCGGAGCACGATCAACGGTTGAGGGTAGGGCAAACCGGGGACATTCTCCGGTGTAAGGAGCGCGATCGCGCGAATGTCCTGACCACGTGGGGTGCGATTGGGGCCGATCCCATCGGGATGCGGCGGCTTTTGCCAGTCCAACATCGCGTACCAAACGGCGACCGCAGCTCCCATCTCCGCCCCGACGAGGCCGGTCTTGTTCATATTCAATCGTTCGGCCTGGTGATCCTCGTACATGAAAGATTTCACCGGTTCGAGGTCAAACTCCACCATGTGCTTGTAGTCGAGCGGAACCAGCTTGTCATTTCGCCGACGTCGGCCGTCATTGGCCCCGGCGTCGACTTTGCTTTGTCCATGGCCGCGGAGGTCAACCGTGATCACCGCGTACCCTTCTTGCTGAAGCGCCGGAGCGATCCCCTTCGTCCAAACCAAGCGATTTCCCCCTTCGCGATGCAAAAAGACAATCACCGGGGCTTCTCGGCCGAGATTGGACCCCAAGTAGGTCCCGGCCAAGTTGATGCGGTCCTTGGTCGTGAAGGTGACGTCTCTCGGCGCAGGGATCTTATTCGGATCGACGGCCTGCGCGCGAACGGACCGGGGCGCCGCCAAGACCACGGCCAGGCCCGCCAATGCCAAACAGACGCCGAACGAGACCGGTGCGCGCCGTGTGCGAAGCGAGTCGATGCAGGTCGTTCCCGAAAGTTGCAAGATCTTCATCGGATGCCGTCCGTTTCCAGGGAATGAACGCGATCAAATTTGATACGGGCGAGGCGGGCGATTTCCGCCGAAAACCCCGTAAAAATCACCTTTTTTCATTCTATGACGGGTTGGCAACCCGGTCAATCCGCAGTTCGTCCGCTGCGGTGTTTGATGCGCGATTGCCACGGACCGGCCGCCATATTCGTTGAAACGGTCAATCTTCATCGACCGGCTTTACGGATTATCGCCGTCATGACCGTCGATACAGAGTAGGTGCCGATTGGTGCGGAGGAAAATACACCCCTGCGCAATTGCAGGAGACGCATAGACCGGCTCCCCGACGGAGTTCCGCGCCAAGCGTTTGAAACCGCCGTTGCCGGCGGCGATGACGGTCGTTTCGCCGTCTTCGTTGGTGAAGTAGATCTTGCCATCCCCCGCCACCGGTGAAGCTGTGAAGGCGCCCGAGAGACGTTTTTGCCAGACGCGCTCGCCGCTGGCGGCGTCGAGGCAGGTGGCGATTCCCGCGTCGTCGACAAGATAATAGCGATCGCCCACCAAGATTGCCGAAGGAACGAACGGTGCACCGCGGGTGTTTCGCCAGCGAACGTGCGTCTCGGTGACGTCGCCGCGACCGCCGGGGCGGATGGCCATGGACGGACTTTTGGGTCCGCTGACGACATATAAATAACCGTCGCCGAAGACCGGTGTGGGGATGCATTCGCGGCTCATACCGGTCACGGTCCACAGTTTGTCGCCGTTGCGCGGATCGAGCGCATCGACCTTGTGTGAACCGGAGACGATCAACTCGAATTGACCGTCGCCGGCCGGGATCAACTGGGGCGACGCCCAGGAGAGCCAGGCTTCGGGGCGATCCCGCTTCCAACGATTGGCTCCGGTCTCCTGATCGAGTGCGATGACGTACGAATCGCCGTAGTGATCGCACTGCAGCAGCACCGCATCTTCAAACAGCAGCGGCGAACTCGAGGCAGCGAAGCGATTTTCGAATTGGCCATATTCGCCGGCCAGCGAGCGCTGCCACTGCAATTCTCCGTGCATGTCAATGCAGAAGACGTCGCCGGTTCCGAAGAACGCGAACACGCGGCGGCCGTCTGTCACGGGGGCGGGGGTGGCCATGCTGCTTTTGCTGGCGTGGTACCGCGTGGGGGCGGTTCCCCACAGTCGTTGATGCCACAATTCGCGACCGTCTTCGCGGGCGTAGCAAATGATGTGCAGATCCGATTGCCGTACGCCGTCGGCGGCGGTGACGATCACGCGATCCTCCGACACGATCGGATTGGAAATACCCGACCCTGGTACGTCGATCTTCCAGCGGATGCCCTCGGTCTTGGACCAACGTTCCGGCAAGTTGGTTTCGTGAGAGATCCCGTTGCGGTCCGGACCGCGCCAACCGGGCCAGTTCTCTCCGGCAGCTGTTCCGGCGATGGTGATTGCCAACAGGAATCCGATGAACGCGTATTTTTTCGTCATGGCCGCTTTCCTTAGTTCGATTGCCGCCCATTTAGCCACAGAGCTGCACCGAGGACACGGAGACGTTGTTCGTGACCAAACGTCATTCATTGATCAAGACAATAGGCTTCAAAATCTTAAGTCAGTCAAATCACGTTCAACATCGGCGTTAACCGTTCGGCACAACTCATCCCTATTTTTCTCCGTGTCCTCTGTGACCTCTGTGGCTAAAGAAAAATAGCCGCGTTATTTCTACTCCGTTTCCGGAAGCTCCGGTAACGCGGAATGTATGCCGACGCCGGCCCCCTCTTTGTCGCAGAACCGCAGTTGCATCGACCAGTTGTTGGGGACTGAGGGGTTGCTGTGCTGTGGACCCTGGCAAATTTTGACCAGGACGGTGTTCTTGCCACGCCGCAGATGGACCGGGGCGGTGAAGCGGTCCAAGCGCGTGCCGTTGAGCCATTGCAGTCGGGAGAACACTTTCTCTTCGTTTACACACACTGAGAGATTGTCGTCCGCGCCGCACCGCAGTTCGACGTCTTGGTCACGCGGCGAGATGATTTCGGTGTAGGCGTATCCCACCGCCTCAGTGCAGGGAGCGATCGCCGTCACGAGGTTCACCTCGCCCAGGGCTTGGGGAGTTCGATACCGTTTCCAGGTGATCTCGCGCCCTCCTTGACCGGGGTAATTGGCTGCTAAGTCGACCTGTTCTTCCGGCGGAAACGACAGTTCGAAGCCGGTCTTGCCCGGTGCATCGAACGGCCCGATCACGTGCCAATCGGTCACGAATCCCATGTGATCGATGATGCTCACTTCGCGGCCGATCTCCTTCAGTTTGGCGGCGGCTGCTTGGATCTGATCGCTCTCCCGCGCTCCGCGAAACGCGGCTTCATACACCCGTGCAGCTTCGTCGGTCTGCTCCTCTTTCTGAAGTTGGTCGCCTTTTGCCAGCAGCGCCGCGACGGCGTCGCTGCGGAATTCCGCGTCGTCAATTTGTGTGAGCACGAATTCTTTCCTGAAACCTTCGTCGAATCGGTCGAGCAGACTCAGGACCAGCCGCCGCGAGCGCCCGCGATGCTGCGCGTCGCGCACGAATTCCTTGAGGAACTTGACCGGCAGCTGCGGCGACGGGCTTTGCAACTCACGTCGCGTCACCTGCTCATACACCGTGCGATACCAATTCGCCGCCACGATGTTGTCGGTGTCCATTGCACTCAGTAGCCGCGGCAGAATTTCGATTCCAGAGTTTGACAACTCGCGAGCCGCTTGTTGTGCCGCAGCGGCCCCCTCGCCGCGCGGTCCGGATTGGGCGATGGTCTGCAGGCGATCGTCGGTCTCATCAGCGACGGTCTGTCGCAGTGCAATAAGAACCAGCGCGAGCATCAAACAACATGCTGCTGATCGTGTCGCCATAACAAATCATTCCGTCGGTTGAAGTAGTACAGGCCGGTACTGAATGGAATCATGCGTACGCCCCATCCTACAGCAAGCCGTTTCACCGACGCAACGAGTCCCGCTTGCCGGACGGACGCGGGGCCGATACAAACAAAGGACTCCGCCCTCCTGTGCTTTGCCTTCGTTATCTCCGAGCATCCGAGCGACCACCGTGCACCGACCTGCGATCGAGTTTTTTACCGCATCGGATGGCTATCGCCTGCATTTTCGCCGTTGGATGGCGGCAGGCAGCGCGCCGCAAGGCACGATTGTCGCTCTGCACGGGATTCAAAGTCATTCCGGCTGGTACTCGGCCACGAGCCGGCAACTTTGCGAGGCCGGTTACGACGTGCTGTTTGTCGATCGCCGCGGGTCGGGATTGAATGAACGCCGGCGGGGGGACGCCCCGCATGCGGAGCGGCTGTTGAATGACGTTTCGCAATTCTTGCAGTGGGCACGGCACGACCAGGCGCGGCGGGGACGCGCGGCGGCGACGATCTTATTGTCAGTCAGTTGGGGAGGAAAACTGGCGGCCCTCACGGCGGCGCGGCGTCCGGAACTGCTCGATGCGCTGGCCCTGTTGTATCCCGGCATCCGCGCACGAATCCGCGCCACGGCGCTGCAAAATCTCAAATTGTCACTCGCCGAGGTTGCCGGAGTGCGGGAGAAGCGAGTGCCGATCCCGCTTGAGGACCCGAGCCTGTTCACCGCTGATCTGCATTGGCAAGCGTATATTTCCCATGATGCACTCACGCTGCGGGAGGTGACGGTCGGGTTTTTAGCAGCTAATCGTCAATTGGATCGTCAGTTGCTGGATGCGCCCGAAGCGATTGTCAGTCCCACGTTGTTGATGCTTTCCGGACAGGACCGGATCATCGACAATCGGGCCATGCGGGGCTATTTTCTGCGGTTCGCTTCGTCGCGACGAAAGTTGATCGAGTACGTCGATGCGGCGCATACGTTGGAGTTCGAGCCGAATCGCGACGAAACGGTGCGGGATTTGCTGCATTGGCTGGAGTCAATTCTGTAACTGGCCGTTTCCCCGCCAGATGTCCCACGGGGTATGGGAACGCGGCGGGCCTTTGGTATGATGCATCTCGATTGTGCTCATCGGCCCATTAACTTGTTGTGAGGCGTGAACCATGTCGAGTTTTCTCCGCGGCCTGCTTGTGTTAATCGCCGTCGCCGGTCTGTTCGGGCAGGCAGCAATCGCCGATGATCCTGCCCCGGCCGCCGACAAGCAGACTGCTGAAAAAGAGCCGCCCGACAAGTTGGTCAAGCTGAATCCTGCGGGAACAGTCATGCTTGACTTAAAAGGCAAGCGAGTCCTGCTCAAGACCAAGGTCGTGCAGCGTGAGGCGCTGTTGGAATTCTTTTGTTGTCTGTCTCAAACGATGGAACACGAGTCGATCGTCTCGTTGGACGCCAAAGCGATGATGGTGCATGCGGCGCTGCTGCGGATCGGCGCCAAGCCGGGGCATCCGGTCCGCTTTGACCCGGAATACGAAGCGCCGGCCGGTCAAAAAATTGACATCTTTGTACAATGGCGCGACAAGAAGAACACGCTGCATCGCGTCCCGGCCCAAGATTGGGTGCAGCGAGTGACGCGGCGGTTTTATGCGGTGTCGATGAAACAGCTTCCTACGGATCTCAAAATCCCTGCGGAATCGGAATTGCGGTACGACGATTTTGCCAAAGAGTTGCTGTGGTTCGGTCCCATGACGGTCGAAGAGAAAAGACGCATGCTCGGTTGGAGCAAGGATAAGAACTACCAGGCGGCAATTGAGAAATTCTACAAAGATAGCCAACCGCAGAAGATCGACGTGGACTGGGTGTTTGCCGGCAGCCAATTCGTGCGCGAGGAACCGGGCGGGCCGGAGTATTACCTCGCTGAAGAGGGGCAGATCATCAGTGTTGCGAATTTTTCGTCGTCAATCATCGACGTCGCGATGCGCAGCAGCGATGCGGAGGCGAATTTGCTGTTCGAGGCGGCGACCGATCAAATCCCCCCCCTGGGGACCGAGGTGACGATCGAGTTAATTCCGGCGAAGGAGAAGAAAGCGACGGAAACGAAATCGTCGAAACCCGACGCTGAGCCGAAGAAGAAGCCGCCCGCCAAGTGATGCGCAGCATCCCAAAATCTTCAATCTAGGCAG
Source organism: uncultured Planctomycetaceae bacterium (assembly GCA_937952455.1). Classification (GTDB taxonomy): domain Bacteria; phylum Planctomycetota; class Planctomycetia; order Planctomycetales; family Planctomycetaceae; genus Symmachiella. The sequence goes on along the minus strand of CALFYU010000514.1, from coordinate 1,219 downwards.
CGACGGGTGGACCGGAAAGTGTAGGCAGACTTTTCCGGACAGGGTGTCTTCGCTGATGAATCCAGTTAATGTTGATTCACGCTGTACGCCGTTTCTAATGCGGCGGCAGAAAACGGTAAGTCGCGGTGTTGGCAAGTTCCGATAAAACTACACCCGACTACCTTCATTCACATGGCAAGACGCCATAGGTGATTCACACTGGCGGCCCGCCGTTTTGAGACGGAGTTCGCCCGGCACGACCGGCTTTGCCCGGTCGTGCCGTCAGGAATCACCGCTTGCAGCGTACGGATCGATCGCGCGAAATTTGATATTTCCGGGCCACGCGACGATTGATTGACGCACTGCAGCGTCTCGCATTCGAGGATTGGACTCGTATGACGCGCAAGCCACGCCACCACGCCCTCCCCGCCGGGGCGACCCGCCCCAACTTCCTCGCCGTTTTGATCGCCTGTTCCGCCGTGGGCGTGCTGGTTCTCAATTTTCAATTGGAACCGGCCCGCGCTGTTTCGCGGAGCGCCGTTTCGAGACCGGTCATCACGCAGATCGCGCCGGCAGCGGCCGCGATGGAAGCGTCAACGCACGCGACCGACGATGATTCCGCCGCCGCGGAGGAACCACAAGTCGACAGCGTCTCGCTCGGTGCGGTCTGCCGCGGTCGTGTTGCTCTGTTGCTGAACTTGGCGCTGTTGGAAGACGGCATTCGCTGGCTGGAAAAGCATCCGGGCTACGCGGCGAATTTTCATAAACAAGAGTGGCTCGACGACTCGGCAGAACTCACGGAATTGCAAACCATCGAATTGAAGGCGCGGCATGAACCGTTCAGCGTTTATATGCACTGGCTCAACGGCGACGCCGGGCGGGAAGTGCTCTATATCGACGGACAAAACAACAACAGAATGATCGTCCATGCCGGCGGCGACGGCCTGAAAAGTAAGATCACGCTGCCGATCGCTCCCGACAGTTCCATCGCCATGGGCGAGGCTCGCCACCCGGTGACACAGGCCGGTCTGCTGAATCTTGCCAAGACCATGGCCGAGTATCGACGCCGCGATCTGGCTCACGACGGCAGCGTCGACTGCTGCATGGGGCCGGAACAACTCTTCAATGAGCGTCCCTGCTACAGCTTCACGCTGAATTTCAAAGACGACGATCTCGAAACGGAGTATCGCAAATCGGTGGTGCTGATCGACAAGCAATGGTCGATCCCCGTACTGGTGCA